>SXRM01000314.1 GCA_005792545.1 Pseudomonadota bacterium
CGCGAGACTGAGGGCAATAAAGACGGCAGCGACCCGGTCTCTGACTGGGTGTTCCTCAACGCCCAGGTAAACGCTGTCAAAGGCGCCAGCTGGGTCAGCCTTCAACACCGCGGTTGCGTCGGCCGGGGGTTTTCGCAGCACGCGGGCGTCGTCATTGTCGCAGACGGCACCGCCGAGGCCGCAGCTCGCCTGCAGCGGGTGTTGACGAGCGATCCCGCCATGGGTCTGCTGCGCCACGCCGACGCCGGCTACGATCTGGCGCAGAGCTGCGCGCGCGAGCACGGCGTGCCGATTCCGATGGCGGTCGCGCCATGAGCCGCACGCCGCGCATGACAGGGCCCATCGCCAGGCGGCGCGTCGCCCTGACCAACATCGGCCAACTGGTGACCTGCACCGGCTCGGAACGTGGGCCTTTGCCGACGTTGCCCGATCTGGGCGTGCTGCACGACGCCGAATTGGTCGTCCGCCACGGCTTCGAAGGCGGCTGGGAAGTCGTCTGGCTCGGCCAGGCCGGCGCCGCCGATCGCCCGGCCACCGACGCCACCATCGACCTTGGGGGCCGAACGCTGCTGCCTGGCCTGGTCGACTGCCACACTCACCTGGTTTTCGCCGGCGACCGCAGCCATGAGTTCGTCCAGCGGCTGAGCGGCGTCCCCTACCAGGAAATCTCGCGTCAGGGCGGCGGAATCGCCTACACGGTGGCACAGACGCGCAAAGCCACGCTGCCTGAGTTGGTCGAGACCTCGGCCGTCCGGCTGCGTGCGCTGTGCGACCAGGGCGCTCGCGTGGTCGAGGTCAAAACCGGCTACGGCCTGGACCTGCAGACCGAGCTCAAGATCCTCGATGCCATCGCCGCCTTGCAAGCCCGCTTTGCCGGCGACGTCGAACTGGTGGCAACCGCTATGCCGGCTCACGCGGTGCCGGCCGAGTTCAGAGGCAACGCCGACGGCTACGTCCAAGCCGTATGCACCACAATTCTGCCGGCGATGGCTGCGCACGCTCACCCGCCCGCGTTCGTGGATGTGTTTGTCGAGGACGGCTACTTCTCTGTCGCCCATGCGCATGCGGTGGCCGCGACGGCGCGTGAGCTTGGCCTGGGCGTCAAGGCCCACGTCGACGAGTTCGTGGACATTGGCGGCTTGCAGTGGGCGTTGCAGACCGGCGCGACCAGCGTCGAGCACCTGCTGCAGACTTCTGCCGCGGGCATCGAGGCCCTGGCCGCCTCGGATACCGTTGCCGTCGGCCTGCCGCTGACCAGCGTTTTCTTGCGCGAGCCGCTGGCGCCGCTGCGGACGCTGGTGGACGCCGGGGCGCGGGTCGCTTTGGCGACGGACTGCAACCCCGGGTCTGCTATGACCACCAGCATGACGCTTCTGCTGCAGTTGGCGGTGTTGCTGGGGCGCCTGTCACCCGCCGAGGCGCTGCGGGGCGTGACGCGGACTGCAGCCTTAGCGCTCGGTCAGCCGGATGGCTACACCGGTCGCATCGCCGTCGGCGAACCGTTTCTGGGCACCGTCCTCGACCTGCCGACGGTGGACGCGCTGTTCTACAACCTGGGCGAACCGGTGCGGGCTTGGGACGGTCTATTGCGGGCAGGCATCGGCTAGGACTTGCCGTCGTGCCGTCCTACTGAAAACGATCAAAGCCGCCTCCAGAAAGCCAGCAATATCGGATACCTGAACAATGGGGGGGTACGTGCTTGGCAGGCTCCGCCAAATCCGCGAAAATCGGCGCTGCGCACCTGCGCATGTGAGTTCGCCATGCTTTGCCGACTCCTAGTGCTGTGCGCCGCAGCGCTCGTGTTGGGTCCGGGTTGTGCCACCGACGACGAGGCTGCGCCCGCGGCCGCACCGGTCCAGGCGGGCGACGACCAGGAGCTCATCGGTGCCGACCCGCTGACCAAGTTTGCCGGCGTGACCGAGTTGCAGTCCGCCTGCCCGTCGCCGCGCAACGACGACCTGTGCTTGGCGTTGAACAACGGCATCCGCTCCCAGGGTGCCACCGCTGTCGCCTGGTTTGACAAGGCCCGCGTCGCCATCGCCAACCGCATCGGGTCCGAAAACCGCGAGTCCGTGGTCAAAGACCCGGCCGTGCGCTGGTGGCTGCGCGAACGCAGCCTTGCGCTTCAGATCTGGAACCACGGCACAGCCCGCGGCCTGAACGCCATCGACCCGAGCCAGTGGCGGAAGACCGCCGACGCAATCTTGGCCAAAAACTATCCGACCTACTCCCCGACAGCGATGCCGCTCGCCCGTACTTGGATGCCACCAGTCAAGAAGCCAGCGACCGCCTGCGCCAAGGCCACCGAAGCGCTGTTGGTGTTCCCGGGCGTGGTGCGCCTGGGCCCGCGCCAGGAGTTCAAGGAGCAGATCGCCCAAATCCAGGCTGCATTTCCGTGCCTGGCGGTGCGGCGCGTTGAGTCCGGTTCATTTGTCTCGCCTGCGGTCAATGCCAACAAAGCGTTGGAGGCCGTGCTGCAAATCGACAAGGAATTCGGGGGCATCCCGTTGCACATGATCGGCTACAGCCAGGGGTCGGCCAACGCGTTGCGGACGCTGGCCACGTTTCCCAACATCGCAGCGCGGACCAAAAGCCTGCTCACGCTCAACAGTGCCGCGCGCGGCACCGAGTTCGCAGACACCTTCGCCGTCGCCATCGACCACATCGACAACAAGGCGACGTGTCTCAGTTTTCCGAGCTTTGCGCGGCCGCTGTGCAATGCCATCGCTGGGATTTCGGTGCAGCCGGGGTGGCTGGTCTCCAACGCCCTGGCGCTGGCGGCGGGCGTGCCGGTCACAGAATTGCAGGCGTTTTTCGCCGCGGAGGACAAGATTGCCCCGGCGCCGAGCCTCAAGCACTTCCTCATCGGCCACCTGCCCGGCGTGCGGTCGCTGACCACCATCGACGCCAACAAGTTTTGGACCGAAATGGGCGGCAAGCTGCCCAAGCACGTGACCTACCACAGCTTTCGCAGCGTCATCACCAAGCCGTTTTCGAATCTGCCGCCGTCCAATGCGCTCATCCACGCGCTGCTCAACATCGCCGGTGGCAAGAACCCCTACAACGACATGCAAGTTCGCCTGCAGAATCAGTCGCTGGGCGGGCCGATTGCCGACCAGGAGGTCGTCGGCCGCGTCGCCGAAGGCAACCACTGGCAGTGGGAGTTGTCTCCGGGCGACGTCCCCGACGCCGTCATGTCCGAGAAGATGATCGCCGACATGCCGCGCAACGGCTTGCTACTCGGGCACTTGCAGGCCCTGGCCGAGGTCGGCATTGTCGGCCGCTAGGGCACCACTGAATAACTGGCAAGCCGGTCGCGGCCGGCACCGCACGTTAGGCCCGGGCAAGTTCTTCGCGGACCTCGGCCTCGTCAAAGCGTGCGCCCATGCCCGCAAGCGCATCGGCCGCGCGAGTCAGGCGCGCGCGCGCCTCGGCGCGGTCCAAGTTGGGCAAGCGCGCCAACTCGCGCCATGCGAAGCCGAGCTCATAAGGCTGCCCCATCGCGGTCACGGAATCGATGGCCCTGCGCAGCGCAGCTTCGGCGCGACCAGCATCACCAGCGCGGCGTAGCCATGCTCCGGCAAACAGCTGACCTTGGGCCGAACCGAACGGAAAAATCCTGGCAAACGCGCCCGCTGCGTCCGCCATCGCCTTGGCCCGCTGCTTAAACTCGGCGGCCTCTGGCGAACCGGGCTTTGCTTCATCCCAAAGTGCCAGGTAGACCTGATTCAAGCTGTTGAGGCCGTGGTGGGTCCAGTAGGCGACAGGGCGCTTGCCGGCAACCAGCGGGTACATTTCCTCGGCGCGCTTGCGGGCATGGACCTTGTCGCCGCTGCGCCACAGCGCCAGTGCGAACAGTCCGATGGTCGTAATCAGCTCGCCACTGGCAGCCTTGTAGCGCGCCGCGATATCCAGGTGATGGACGGCGTCCGCTGTGCGACCCAGGCGCAGCATGCACGCGCCTCCGCCGGCGTGGTGCCAGCTCTCGATCTGCGCGTCATCGGCCTGCCGCGCCAGTACGCCCACTTGTGCAAAGAGCGGCTCCATCTGGTCGAGCTTGCCCTGGTAGAGCATGGTGTAGCCGAGCACGCTTAGCGCCTCGATGCGCAGCCGGCGGTCACCGAAGTCGCGGGCCAGGTCGGCCGATCGCCGCAGGTCGCGCTCCGCCGATCGCCAATCGGCCACGCAGAGGTAGTACACGCCAAGTCGGCTGGTAACGTACGATAACTGTGCGGGATCATTGGAGATTTCCGCGATCTCGATCGCACGCCGCGCCCACACATTGCACAGCGCAGCCAGTGGGATCGTCGCAAAGACCACCGTCAGGATCGCGTAGGCACGCCCCAACTCGCCGCTTGGGCCGACCGGCTCTGCGGTGTTCAGCTCGCGCATGGCACTGTCGAGTAGCCCTGGCGGATTCTCGCGGTAGATGTGGATCTCGGTGAGGCGATTCAAGATGTTGGTGGCCCACAGCCGCTCCGGCCGTTCGTGCGCCAGGGCTTTGGGGTCGCTGCGGCCGACGTACTTGCGCCAGACCCGTACCGCGACCTGATAAAGAAAGCTGGTCGTCGCACCCAACGGCGTAGTCGGCACCGGTCGGCCAGCGAGCTGCAGGGCCTGTCGCCCCAGCCGTTCCGCGTCGTTGATGAGGCCCAGCCGAAACGACGCCTCGCCAATGGACCACAGCCAGCGCGCCCGTCGCAGCGGGTCATGGCCGATGACGTGATGCTGATCGTCGATGTCTTGGGCGCGCACGAAAAACGTAACTGCCTCGCGCGACGCCCACCGCTTGAGCGCCTGGTCGCCTGCCAGTTCGATGCACTGCACCGCCTTGGTCCAGTCTTCGGCGCCCTGCCAGTGGTGGGCGAGCACGGCGAAGTCGGTGCCCGCGCCGCGCGCCTCGTAAAACTCCGCTACCGCCCGGTGCAGCGACCGGCGCTGCGCAAACAGCATCAGCCCGTACACCGCCTCTTGGGTCAGGACGTGCTTGAACAGGTAGCCCGCGCGACCGGCGATGTCCTCTGGGCGCAGCATGTCCGCGGTCACCAGCGCCGGCATCCACGCGGGCAACTGCGGTCGCTCTTCGGAGTTGGGATAGACGCCCTGCAAAACCTCCAGCGGGAACAGGCGGTCGATGACACTGCCGACCTTGAGCGCTAGCTGCTGCCGCGGGTCCAGGCGATCGACACGGCTGACAATCAGGCCCTGGACGTTGTCGGGCAACGGCAGCCGCGACAACTCTTCGACCGGCACAGCCAGCTCGCAGGCCTGGCCGACGATGGTCAGGCAGCCGCGGTCGCGCAAGACGTGCGCAAGCTCCTAAATATACAGCGCATTACCTTCGGCGCGGCGGGCAATCAGCGCCGCGGCTTCGGGCGGGATGGCCGCGACGCCCAAGCGCTGGGCCGCCAGGCGCGCCGTCTCGGCCTGGTCCAGGCCTTTGAGCCGCAGCAGCGTGGTGTTGTGCGCCCCAGAGACGTCGGGCCAGGGCTCCGGCTCAGGTGCGGGCAGCGGGCGCGTGGCCACCAGAATCGCTACGCGCTGCAATGCCTGCTGCAGATCTGCCAGCAACTGCCACGACGCAGAATCGAGCCAGTGGGCGTCTTCGATGACCAGCAGCAGTGGTTCGCGATCCGCGACGGCTTGCGCCAGTTTCGCCACCAATTCATGGGTCTGCCGCGCGCGTGCCTCGCCTTGCAGCAGCCGGGTGCGGTCGTTGTCGTCCAAGCCGACGGGCACGATCGCGTCGAGCAGTGGCGCCAGCTCGGCCATGCCTTCCAGCGCAGTGACCTGCTGCACCAGCCGGTTTCTCCGCGCTGAAGTGTCGTCTCCGTCCAGGCCCAGCAAATCCTCGACCAGCGGCCGAAACGCGCGCCAGGCGATGTTGCGCTCGATCGGCAAGCCGGCACCTGTGGCGATGCGCACGCCGCGATCCTGCGCATAGGCGCAGATTTCTTCGGTAAGCCGCGATTTGCCCATCCCAGCGTCGGCGACCACGATGCCGGTCGCAGTCGGCTGTCGCTCAACGGCGGCGTCCACCACTTTGCGCAGCGCGTCTTGCTCGGCGATTCGCGCAACCAGCGGCGTGCGCGCTTGCAGTTCGCCTTTGCCTTCCGCCGACGGCACGTAAATATCCACCGGCTCTCCGCGACCTTTGACCGCGATCGGCGGCAGCGCCGTGAAACCCACTTTGTGGCGAGCGGCAGCGTGGGTGGCACCGTCGGCAAGCATCCCGCCCCTGGCAGCCTCCATCAGCCGAGCAGACAAATTAACCACGTGACCCATCACCGTGTATTCGCAACGGGTTTCTCCTCCCACCGTGCCGCAGAACACCTGACCCGTCGCGATCCCGATGCTGCCGCGCAGCCCCTGATCGCGCAGCGCCGTCTGGATACCGATGGCGGCCCGCGTGGCACGCGCCGCATCATCTTCATGGGCAAAAGGCGGCAGCCCGAACACCGCCACCAGCACCGCGCCCTTGTCGTCGACCGAGATCTTGTTGATTGCCCCTTCCAGGCCGTACACCACCCGCTGCAAGGCCCGCATCAGCGGTTGGATGCGATCGAGCCGCTGGTCAGCCGGTGCCGCCACCGGCAGTCCGGCGAAAACCACGGTCACGCGGCGCAATTCCCCAAGGTATTGCGTCAGGCCGGCGTCGAGGCGCGACAGCACCGCTCCCGGCACCCAGGCGCGCAGGGCCGGGGCAGATTCCGCATCGAGTGGCACGTGCCGTAGCGGTTGGCGCTGGGTCTGTGCGGCCTCGCGTTCTACGCGGAAGATACCGTCCGCAAGCGGGCGGCCGCCAAAGCTGTCCTGAAGGCGCGCCCAAGCCTGCGAAGACACAGCCAGGTCGCCCGGCTGCGCCTTGGCGTGGGTCGCGCGCAGCTGTGCAAATGGCTCGCCGAGCGGCAGCGTCTCCCACCTGCCGCGCTCGCCGCCAACCAGCATCAGTGACACGTCGCCGCAGCCAATGCCCAGCCGCGTGCTCAGCGCCACATCGTCAGCGACCAGCACCTTGCCCATCTCGCGCTGGACTTCGAGCCCACACGCTGCCGCGCGCTGCACCGGGTCGCTCGCCGGGTCATCTGGCCAGAACGCCAACAGCGCATCGCCCGCAAACTTGAACACGTCGCCGCCGTGCGCCTCGATGCGGCCGATGAGGTTGGCAAAGTAGGTGTTCAGGCACGCCGAGATTCGCTCTGCGCCTTCGGGGCCGTCATTGGCAAAGCGCTCGGCAAGCTTGGAGAAACCGCTGACATCCGCGAATAACAGCGCGCCGGAGAGCGGCACGTGCTCTGCCTCTGTCAGCGGTCCGCCAGCGGCGAGGCGGTTGCGCAGCAGCGCCGGCAAAAACGTCCCCAGGTGCTTCGCCCCGTCGCCACTCATGTCGCCCACCCTGCCCGCGGCCTGACCGCGGACGGGCTAGCCTAGGCACAAACGGTCGCGGACGCACCAGCACATCCCCCCCATTGTTCAACTGTCTGTGATGATTGCGCAATTGCCGCGAATTTCGATCGCTTGGCGGTTGTGAAATTGCTGCTGACTGATAAGCGCCTGCTATTGCAGTGAAAAATGGCGCGCACAGGCGCGCACGCAGATACCCCCCCATTGTTCAACTGTGCACCGATACTGTGAAATTGTCGGTCAAGTTGATCGCGGCCGCGGTGACGACTGTCGGGGCTACTTCAACAATCCCCCCCATTGTTCAACTGTCTACTTTTACTGTGCAAATGCGGGGCATCTTGATCGCGCTACGCCGCAACCCGTGCCACCGACCGCGCGCACATTGACGCCAGCCGCCCCGCCGTGCACCGTACGCGCCGCGCGATTCGGCGCTGCCCGCGACCGCAAAGGCCATGGATCGCCACCACCACGCCATGCCGCCAGATCAGCACGCAGCAAGCCCTGCAGCCGTCGACGCCGGCGACCTTTCTGCCCACGCAGAATCGGTGTCGCCGCAGCCCAAGTGGCTGTTGCCCGCGCGCGTCGCCCTCGTCGCGGTGGTTGCCGCGGGACTGCTTGCCGCCCATCAAGCCGGACTGTTCGGGCTGGTCACAGACCCGCCGCGCTTCAAGGCCGCGCTAGTTGAACTCGGGCCACGTGGCTACTTGGCGTTCGTGCTCGCCTATGCCGCGCTGCAGCCGTTCGGTGTGCCGGGCACGGTGTTCGTGTGGGCGGCACCGCTCATTTGGCCGTGGCCGACGGCCTTCGCGCTGTCAATGACTGGAACCATGGCCGCCAGCGTCATCGGCTTCTCCTTTGCGCGCTTTGTCGCCCGCGACGCCTTGGAAAAGCGCATCCCACCGTGGCTGCTCAAGTGGGATCGGGCCTTAGAGCGCCATGGCTTTTGGACGGTGGCGCTGCTGCGGTTGGTGCTGTGGATGCCGCAGGCGCTGCACACCTTTCTCGGCGTGTCGCGGGTGGGATTTTGGACGCACTTTTGGGGCTCGATCGTCGGCTACGCGGTGCCGCTGTGGGCGACGGCGTATTTCGGCGAGCAGCTTTTCAAGGTGGTGCTGGCGCAGCCGCCAGCGACATGGGCGTGGGTTGGTGCTGGCGTTGTCGTTGTGGCGCTGGTCGCGGCGGCTTGGCGATGGCGGCGGCGGGCGGTCGTGGCCGCCCACTGACCGCCAAATGCGGACCCATTGCCCGCGCCTTGCTGCCTGCCGCGCCGGCACGTAGCCTTGCCCTGGACCCAGAAGGCTGGGCCGCGTCGAACCACGTTCTGCACCTCGCCCCAGGCCACCATGACCAAACACCGCATCTACACCATCAGCTTCGCCTCGGTTTATCCACACTACGTCAACAAGGCGGAGGCGAAGGGTCGTACCAAGTCAGAGGTCGACGAGGTGATCTGCTGGCTGACCGGCTACGCCCCTGAGCAATTGCAGGCCCAAATCGACAATCGCACTGACTTCGAGACGTTTTTCACCCAAGCCCCGCTACTCAACCCTGCGCGGAGCCTGATCAAAGGCGTCGTCTGCGGCATTCGCGTCGAAGACATCGAAGAGCCGTTGATGCGCGA
>SXRM01000315.1 GCA_005792545.1 Pseudomonadota bacterium
ATCTGGCGGGCTGGACCCCGTGCTGGCGTCGGGGCGCAAGGTCAACGTGCTGGTGTTGGACACCGAGGTCTATTCGAACACCGGTGGGCAGCAGAGCAAGGCGACGCCGATGGGTGCCGTGGCGCGCTTCGCCGCAGCTGGCAAGGCGAGTCCGAAGAAGGACCTCGGGCTGCTGGCGATGGCCTATGGCAACGTGTACGTCGCCCATGTTGCGCTCGGCGCGCGCGACGCGCAAACGGTCAAAGCGCTGCTGGAGGCGGAGGCGTTTCCCGGCCCGTCGCTGGTCATCGCGTATGCGCACTGCATCGCCCACGGCTACGACTTGTGCCATGGCCTATCGCAGCAGAAAATGGCCGTGGATACGGGCTACTGGCCGTTGTACCGCTACGACCCGCGGCGCGCGGATGCCGGTGGCCCGGCTCTGCACCTCGACAGCGGGCCGCCCAAGGCGGAACTCGGCGAGTACGTGCGACAAGAGGCCCGCTTCTCGACGGTCGCCCAGCGCGATCCGCAGCGGTTTGAACGGCTTTTGGCCGCCGCGCAGGCGCATGTGCACGAGCGCTACGCGCTGTATGCCAAACTCGCCGATAGCGGCAGGCACTAGGCCGGGGCGATCGCGGGCACACCGAAAACACCTGTGGTTTTAGGAGTCTGAACAAAGCCCCCCTCCGTGGGCTTGCGCCGCTGGCCCGGAATTCGTAGTTTTCCGCGCCCCGCACGCCCGCTTTTTTTGGACGCGCCCTCGTCGCCATGTTGCTGCCTTTCACCCTGTCTGCTGCCCGGACGCTCGCCTTGGAGCCTGCGTGAACGAGTCGGATCGCGAAGCGCTCAAGATCCCGGCGCTCGGCGTTGTCGCGCTTATTGGCGTCTCGGGGTCAGGCAAGTCCACCTTTGCGCGCAAGCACTTTGTGCCGACCGAGGTGCTGTCGAGCGATACTTGCCGGGCCTGGGTGGCGGACAACGAGGCCGACCAGACAGCGACTGACGATGCGTTCGCGGTCCTGTATGCCGTGGCCGAGCTGCGGTTGCGCCGCGGCAAGCTGACCGTCATCGACGCGACGTCGGTGCAACCGTTCGCGCGCAAGGGCATCGTGCAACTGGCGCGGTCACAGCACGTGTTTGCGACGGCCATCGTGCTGGACCTTCCGCTAGACGAGTGTCTCGCGCGCAACGCGGCCAGGGGCGAACGTCAAGTACCCGAGGAGGCAATTCGCCGCCAGCACAAGGAGCTGCGCCGCAACCTCGACAAGCTGCGACAAGAGGGCTTTCGCAACGTCTACGTGCTGGATTCGCAAGCAGCGGTGGCAGCGGCGACGATTGAGCGCACCCGCATGTGGCACGACCGCACCGACGACCACGGTCCGTTCGACATCATCGGCGACGTGCACGGCTGCATCGACGAACTGCGGACGCTACTCGACCGACTCGGCTATGTGCAGAGCGAGCGCGAAGGGCAACTGGTCTACGCGCATCCTGCGGGTCGGCGCGCGCTGTTTCTCGGCGATTTGTGCGACCGTGGACCGGGTACACCCGCAGCGTATCGGCTGGTCATGGCGATGGTGCGCCATCGGACCGGCCTGTGCATCCCGGGCAACCACGAAATCAAGTTGCTCAAGTGGCTACAGGGCCGCAATGTCCGCATGACCCACGGCCTGGACCGATCAGTAGCGCAGTTGCAGGCCGAACCGGAAGAATTCCGCAATGAGGTCGCGACGTTCATTGACCGACTGATCAGCCACTTTGTACTCGACGACGGCAAGCTCGTGGTCGCGCACGCCGGGCTCAAAGAGGCGATGCAGGGGCGGTCGTCAGGTGGCGTGCGCGAGTTTTGCCTGTATGGCGAAACCACCGGCGAGACCGACGACTACGGCTTGCCGGTGCGCGTCGATTGGGCAGAGCAGTATCGCGGTCGGGCGCTGGTGGTGTACGGGCACACGCCGGTCCCGGAAGTGCAGTGGCGCAACAACGCGGTGTGCATCGATACCGGGTGCGTGTTCGGTGGAGCGTTGACGGCGCTTCGCTATCCGGAGCGCGAGATTGTCTCAGTGCCCGCTCAGCGGGTGTACTTCGAGTCACCCAAGCCATTCCTGCCCGCCCGGGCCGCTGACGAGTCGGTGACCTCAGTCGCTCGGGATGAAGCCGGCGCGAAACTCGAAGCTTAGGCCAGGACAATGCAAGCAAGTTCGCGGTCGCGCCGCCAGGTTGCAGCTAGCCGCCACCCTCCGCGGCCCCTTCCACCAACTCTACCACCACCTCTTTGCCCTTGCCGGCAAAGCCAACTGCCCACGCCCACACGGGCTTACCGCGCACGCTTGCCGCGTACCGCTTGTCGCGGATCTGCCGCGCCGCCCGCTCGCACGCCAGATGCGGTGAATCGTCGCGTTTGAACTCCAGAATCGCCGACGCTTGCTCGGCATCCGGCGCCTCGATGACGATGTCAGGCCGGCCTTCGCCAAACTCGCGGTTCGACGACACTTTGTAGCCCGGCGGCAGCCGCGTCAGGATGCCGAGCACGAACACGTGGTAGATGCGCTCGGGCGTCGGGTCGGCCAAATCGTGGTAGCTGAGCAGGTGCAGGACCAGGCGCTGCAGTGCGTCTTGGGCCAGAGCGGCGTCGCCGTGCAAGAGCGCCGCGACCAGTTTATCGGGGCCAGTAAGGCTACCGACACCGCCAGCGACCATGCGGTCATAGAGCCCAAGGGATGCTCGCCTGACTTCCAAGTTGGGCACGCGAACAGTGGCGCGTTGGCCGCGCTCGGTCGCCTCGACGCCAGTCGCGGTCACATACCCGGCGTGGATCAACAGGTTTTGCAGCATTGCCGGGTCGCGCTCAATGTCAGGCATCACCACGCCTTCGATGACATCCACCTGTACGGACTCGCCCGACAGCAGTTCCTCCATGGCCACGGCAGCCTCGCAGGGATAGCGCGTGGCAATCCGCTCGATCACCTCCGTGCCGCCAGAGGCCATCCAGTATGGCCGGAAGCCACCCCCGCGGTCGCGCAGCGCATTGGCAATCGACCACGGGTTGTACAGGGCGTGGCCACCAATGCTGTAGCCGTTGTACCAACGACGCAAGTCGTCCAAGAACGCCGGTTCGTCGCCGGCCAGGTCCCAAACTTCGTCCTCGGTGAAGCCGAAGTCGCTGGCAAACTCGCTGTCGAGCACCGTGTCAATGACCACATTGTTCAGGTCGGAGAAGAGGCCCTCTTTGGCGACGCGGAGAATGCCAGTCAGCACCGCTCGGCGGACGGACTTGGCGTCCTTGAGAGCCTGTCCTAGGAACGTCCGAAAAAAGGCGACAGCTTCCGGGCAATGGCCGTGCAGCCATGCGGTCTGGATCGGGGCGTCGTATTCGTCGATGAGCACCCAAACCCGCTGTCCACGGGCCTCCTCTGCAGCCATCGCGATCGTTCGCAAGCCATAAGCGGCCTCTGCAAGCGGCGCATCCGCGACCGCTATGCGCTCTATGCGACTGCGCAAATGCGCCGGCACCGTGTCCGTTGGAATGTCCAATTGGCGCCACGCCGCGGACAACTCCTGCTGGACTGCAGCCAGGTTGTCTGGCCAATCCTTGAATTTGCAGCCCTTGAGCGAAAGTTGGATGACGCAGTGCCGACCACGCTCAGCGACCGCAACCGGGTCCCGCACCGCGGCCAGCCCCGCAAACGGGTCGGCCTGGCTCACCTCGCCGGGCGACTGCGCCTGCAATCACTCGCGCAACATGGTGATGTTCAGCGTCTTGCCAAACCGCCGCGGCCGGCAAAACACCAGCACCCGCGCACTGCTGCGCAGGATCCGGCCGATGAAGGCCGACTTGTCGACGTAGGTCTCCGTGTCGGGGTAGGCCCGGGCGTCGCGGAACTCCATGGCGCCGATCGGCAACACGGCTGGCATTGAGCGGACACCACGGCCGGCGCAGGGGCCGGTTGGGCAAGGGTAACCGAGGCGTGCTGGGGCGGCAATTCGCAGCCCCCGCTTCCATGTTGCCCCCAACCCCACCACCGGCTATCCTGCCGGCCCTTTGCCCGCCCGCAGGAGCCCGCGTATGCAACCCCGCCGCACCCAACTGATTGCCGCCGTCGCGCTCGTCGCCCTCGCCCTCGCCGGGTGCAGCAGCGACTCGACCAAAGCGGACGCGACCACCGCCACCGACACGGCCGCGGCAGTAGATGCCGCCGATGTCGCCGCCAGCGAGACCACCACCGCGCCCGATGCCAGCGATGCCGGTAGCGACACCGCCGCCAACAAGTGCGGCGCCCTGCCCTCGTGCTTGAACCCGGCGGGCCAGGAAGACCTGCTGCTGTGCCCCAAGCCGGCCGCTGACTACGCGTGCGTGCAAGGCTGCTGCAAGCTCAAGTTCACCTGCAAGGTCGACCAGGACTGCGCCGACAAGGGCGGCGTCGAGGCCGGCTGCCCGAGCAAAGAGCTGACCTGCGGCTGCGACACCGAGAACAACGTCTGCACCCAGACCGCGTGCGCCGCCGACGCGCAGTGCCCCAAGGGCAAGGTCTGCCAGCAGGGCGGCTGCAAAGACCCGCTGCCGGACACCGGCCTCGTCGTCAAGCTGCTGCGCCCGGTTTGGATCACCACCCCCGGCAAGGACCTGGAGCCGGCCGTGGGCTTGGGCGCTCAAGTCTCCGACGGCAAAGGCAACGTCAAGCTGGACGCGACGTTGGACTGGAAGCTGGCGGACGGCACGGCGTTCAAGCTCGACGGCGGCAAGCTCAAGGCCGGCGATGCGGCCGGCAAGCAGACGATTACCGCGAGCAGCAAAGGCAGCGCGCCCAGCAACGCCGCGACACTGTGGAACCTTGGCGCAGTTCCGACGGGCAAGAACCTGCGGGTGACGGCCATCGACGATTTCAGCTGGGCGCCGCTCGCGGGCAAAGTGGTGGTGGTGTCGCTGGCCGACCAGCCGACGCCGCCGGCAGCCGTTGCCGCCGATCTGGCCGATGGCCAGGCGGTGTTTGGCGACGTCAAGTTTCCGTGCGACATCCACCTGATTGCCAAGGACCACCAGCCGGTGTCGGTGCTGCGGTACCAGCCGACCGGCGCGAGCGGCGAAGTGCTGCTGCCGAGCGCGCTCTACCACTTTGCGCAGTTGGAGTTCGACGGCGCCGGCAAGCTGGTCAAAGACAAGACCAAAATGGTCAACGGCGACGCCATCAAGGGCTCGGTGGACTATCCGGGCGTCGGCGAGGCGATGCTGGGCCTGACCTCGCTGGCGTTTGGGCCGCAGCTGCTCAACTTCTCCATCGACGCGATCCTGGGCCCCAACGTCAAGCGGCCGTTCGATCCCAAGGCGCCGAGCTTCGTCAACCCCGATCCGGGCAAGCCGCAAGAGATTCCGGGCGGCGTGACCTTCGCGCTCGGCCAGCCGGTCGTGACCCAGTTCGTCATCGCCGGACCGCCCGGCGTGCATACCATGTGGACGCTCGGCGGTCGCCTGGCGCTGTCGCAGTTGCTGAGTGAAGTCGGCAAGATCTTTGACTCGGTCGAAGGTGGCCTCGACGTCGGCCAGATTGTCAGCGTGCTGCTGCCGTACCTCGGTGGCTTCTCGTCGGACGTGCAGTTGGGCGTCAAGCTCAATGGGTCGATGGCCGAACCGCTGATGGAGCTGCCGATCATCAAGCCTAAGTTCCCGCTTTTGCTCAAGACCTCGGTCGAACTGTCGCCGTTGCCCAAAGCGGGCGCCGCGTTCGCGGACGTCGCCTTCATCATCGGCGGTGCGTTGATGCCGATCGGCGAGATCGTGCCGCTGGGCCTCACCGCTGGCGCCGATACCGCGAGCAAGGAAGAAAAGGCCGACGGTCTGGTGGATGGCAACCCGGACGAGAAAGGCAACCAGCCGGTCAAACTGACCGTGGCGCCGCTGCATAGCGGCCTGCAGGTCGGTCCAGACAACCACATCATCGTCACTGCGGCGGTGGTCGTGGGCGGCAAGGGCAAGAAGGAGGGCGGCTCGATCATCCTGAGCGCGCCGGGTCCGATCGGCGCCGTGACCAAGCCGGGCGAGTTCATGGCGCTGCCGGAGGGTTCGACGTTTGACCCCGCTACCGGCAAGCTGACCGTCAAGGCCGTCGCGGGTGCGCACGTGTACCGCACGACGCTCGTCGCCGCCGAAGGTCGCCAGTGGCAGTTCATCGTGCCCAAGGCGTGGGCCGACAAGGCGATCGTGCTGCCGGATCTCGGCAGCTATGGCAACGATTTTCCGGTCGCCAAGACCAAGCGCGCGTTTGTCGGCGCCCTCGAGCTCAAAGCCGCTGCGGACATGCCCGAGCTGGTTGCGCCGGGCGGCCTGGACGACATCGTGCGCAAAGTTTCGCGCACCGCCTTCACCGACGCCAATCCGTAACAATTGTTGTGTAGGTGCCGCAGGGCGCCGCCATTTGCTTGATCGGTAGGCCATCCCCAAGTACCGTTGCAGCGCGCGGTGCGCCGCGACGGGGTGCGACTATGGCAGTTTGGCAAGACCGCAGCGGCTCTCGCGCGGGTTTCGGTTGGTTCGCAGTGGCGCTGGCGATCGCGGCGGCCGGCTGCGTGGACGAGGGTCCGGTCGCGGTCACGGGCGGCAATACAGCCGGCAACAAGGATGCTGGCGGCGTCGGCGCGGACGTCGCCGCTAGCGACACGGCCACTGCCAGCGAGACGAGCGCCGAGGACACCTTGACAGCGGACGCCGTCGGCCCCGGCGACGACGCCACACCGACCCGGGTGGACGTCATCACCGACCCGGACGCTGTCGGTGGCGACGGCACGGTGACGCCCGACGACTCGACCGTACAGCCGGAAGACAGCTTGGTGGCCGACTCTGCCACCGACGACGCGATTGTCGCGCCAGACGTGACCCCAGAGGACATTGCGGCGCCAGACGCAACCGTGGTCGATGCGCAATCCGGCGACACCGCGCTACCGGATACGACCGGTGCCGACGCAACCCAGCCCGATACCGCGCCCGCCGACACCACCCAGCCCGACCTGCCGCCTGCCGATGTCGGACCGTGCGGTCCAGCCGGCTGCGACGACGGCAACCCGTGCACCATCGACACCTGCAAGCCCGACGGGCTGTGCCAGTGGACCACCCAAGCCAACACCCCCTGCGACGACGGCGACAAGTGCACGACCGGCGACACCTGCGTCGGCCTACAGTGCAAAGCGGGCACCGGTAAGGCCGACTGCGACGACAAGAACCCGTGCACCACCGACAGCTGCGGTGCGGCCAGCGGCTGCATCCACGCGCCCGCGACCGCCAACTGCGACGACGGCGACAAGTGCACGTTGCAAGACAAGTGCACCGACGGCGCCTGCAAGGGCGGTCAGGGCGCCTGCGACGACGGCAAGCCGTGTACGGTCGACGCCTGCGACAAGGCAACCGGCAACTGCAGCTGGACCGGCAGCACCGCGGCCTGCGACGACGGCAATGCCTGCACCGTCAACGAAGCCTGCAAGGCCGGTTCCTGCGGCGGCGGCGAAGTCAAAGCATGCGACGACAAGGACGTGTGCAGCACCGACAGCTGTGATCCGAAGTCGGGCTGCGTGTACACACCGACTGCCAATGGCGGCAAGTGCGACGACGGCACCGCTTGCACCGCCAACGATGCGTGCAGCGGCGGCAAGTGCACGGGCGCGGCAGCCGCGTGTGACGACGGCAACGTCTGCACCAGCGACGGCTGCGACCCCAAGACCGGCCAGTGTACGCTGACCAGCAACACGCTGCCCTGTCAGGGCGGCGACAAGTGTCAGGCCGCCGGCACCTGCAAGAACGGCAGTTGCGCCGCCAGCGGCGCGCCCAAGGTCTGCAACGACAGCAACCCGTGCACGGCCGACAGCTGCGAAGCCGGCAGCGGCGCGTGCGTGTACAAGGCCGCCAACGACGGCGCGGTGTGCGACGACGGCATTGCCTGCACCAAGGAATCGGTCTGCGCGGGCGGTGGCTGCAAGCCCAAGGCCGGCTGCTTGGTCTTCGCCGACAGCTTTGAGTGCGGCGCCCAGCCGACCTTCACCGTGGCCGTACCGCCGCCGACGCCGCCGAATCCGCCTCGCAAGGTGTTCTGGGCCGTGGATCAGACACCGGTCGTGACGCTGTTGGCCGGGATGGGCTGCTCGCTCAACTTCAATGACGGCGTGGACTACTGCGACCAGATTGGCTTCAACGACGGCACGCTGGTCTGCCAGTTGCCGGTGGGCACCGCGACATCGCCGCTGCTCGACTTCAAAGTGGCACCGAGCCTGGCGCCGCTCTTGACCTTTGACACCTACTACGACGTCGACAACTTCTCGCAGACCGACTCGCCGCGCCTGCGGGTCATCGAAGACGGCACCAATACGCTGCTCAAGGAAGTGGTGTTGCCCAAGAACAACGGCGACTTGAAGACGCTCAAGAAGGGCTACATGGTGCCGATGGCCGAGGCGCAGGGTAAAAAGGTGCGCATCGAGCTGTCGCTGCAGCCATCTAGCCAGAACAGCTCGACCGGCAACACTGGCACCGGCTGGTACGTCGACAACGTCAAAGTCGAGTTGGTCACCGGCAACGTCGAAATCTGCGGCAACGGGCTGGACGACAATTTCAATGGCTTTGTCGATTGCGCAGACACTGCTTGCGCCGCCCAGGCCGCGTGCGCCGAGAACTGCGGTGACAGCATCGACAACAACAAGAACGGCCTTGTCGACTGCCAGGATGCCGCCTGCGCGCAGACCCTGGCGTGCAAAGCTGCGTTTGCCACTAGCACGCTCGACGCCTGCGACGGCAACACCTGGACCTTTGCGGCAGCGGTCGGCGGCGTGGCTTGGGCGCTCGACGCCAGCCCCGACATCGGCGCGCTGCCGTTCGGCAAATGCACGGTCAACTTCAACAACGGCAAGAACTATTGCCACAGCGGAAACTGCCAGTCGGGCCAGGGCACCAGCGGCATCGCGACCTACAAGCCGCAGTTCGACCTGCCCGCCGGCAAGAAGCTGACGCTGATGATGCAGACGTGGCTGAGCACCGAGAACCCCAACCAGGGCCAGGGCGCCAACTACGACAACACCTGGGTCGAAGTCAGCGCCAACAACTTTGCCTGCAACAACGGCAACAACTGCCCGTCGCAGGGCAACCCGTACACTCAGGGCCAGACGGTGTCGTACCAGCTGCCGCGCGACAAGCTCAAAGTGTGGGTGCAGCGGCAGATGGACCTGGGTCCGCTCGCCGGCAAGAAGGTGTCACTGCGGGTGCGCTTCAGCTCGGGCGACGGCCAGTTCAACGACTTCGAGGGGCCGTTCCTCGACGAGTTCAAGTTCTACGCCGAATAGGGGCCTTCCGCGCGACTTGCGGTCCTGCAGGTCGCGATCAAATCGGCGGACAATTCCCCAGCAAGTTCAAACGTCTGAACAAAGGGGGGGATCGTTCTGCCTGCAAAAACGCCCTTCGCGCAGGTCGTAGCGGTCGACACCAGGCACGTTCTCGACCGGTAGCGCGGCCACCGCGGTCATGGCGCGCAAATCGGCGCCGTGGCGGTTGACGTACGCATCCGCGCCCGGCGCCTCGCGGTCCCACGGCAGCGCGATGCAGCGCAGACCGGGGCCGTCGATGACAACATGGGGCTCGATGCGCGGCCCGACGCCTTCAGCGGTCAGCTTGCGCACCAGCGTTGCCGCGTCGCCGCCTAGTGCTCGCAAGCGCTCCAGGGTGTGGCGGGTCGGCGGCGGCAGGAACACGTCCGGTCGGCCGCCATCCAGTGCTTCGTCGAACGTCAGCCACAAGGCATCGGTGGTCTCGGACCGGTCGGCTTGGGCCACCTGGTCAGCCGGGGCCACCACAGCAAAGAACAGGGTGTCGAACCGCCGCGACTCAAAGGCTGGCGTAACCCAGTGCGCGAAACAGGCGATTTCGGCCGTGGGCTCGACGACAATGCCAGCCTCTTCGGCCAGCTCGCGAATGGCTGCCCGCCGCGCCGCGGTCTGGTCGTCGTCGCCAGGCTCGCGGTCCGCGGGATCGACCTTGCCGCCCGGAAACACCGTGGCACCGGGCATGAACGGACTTTTGGTGTGGCGCTGCACCAGCAGCACTTCGACGCCGCCCGGCTGGTCGCGCAGCACAACGATGGTGGCGGCGGGCCGCGGCTCCGCGACCGCAGCGGTCACCGACAGTCCTTGTTGGCCGCGGTGTCGAGCATGCGCTTGACGTAACCCGGCAAAACCTGGGTGAACAGCGCGTCGTGGCTGACCTTGACCAGCCCGCCGTCGCTGTACGGGGCGGGCACCATGCCGTTGCCATAGGGGCCGTCGAGCCAGCAAGGCTGGCCTTCGCATTCCGCATCGGACCACGCTGCGCCGCATGGTTCCATGTTGTTGAGTTGGAAGTACTTGGACGGCGACGCGGCAACGGCCTGGATGGCGATGCGGCTGGCCCAGTAGCTCGGCAGTCGGTGGTCGTGCTTGAACTGGATGCGCTGGTAGCGATAGTAGGCGCCCTTGAGCGAAGTGTACGGGTCGCGCTCGGTCCACCACGAGTTGTCGTTGCAGCCCGCGCCGGTCTTGGTGATGGGCCATGCGCCGGGCGCGCAGACGATGCTGGCCGGCTTGTTGCCGCTCTTGGGCGGATACATGTTGGCGTGGGTGCCGCCGCCAGTCGACGAGAAATGGCACGAACTGTCCGTGGCCCCGGGACCGTCCGCGGGGCCGATGTTGGCCGCTTCGTCCATGGGCGCCTGGCTGATCGAGCATCGGTCGATGGGGCCCTCGACGTCAATCAGGAACTTGACGTTCTTGAGGGTCCCGGTGGTACCAAAGGTCTTGAGCGCCTTGGTGACGCTGATGAGCCCAGTGCCGATGGTCAGGTAGCCGATGCGGGTGCCGTCGACCCACTTGGCCGCGGCCTTGAGGTGCATGACGTCCTTGACCGCTGCTTGCTGGTATTTGCCGCCAACGTCGTCTTCGCCTTCGCTTTTGTTGCTGCCGCTGCCGAGGCCGGGCAGGTTGAACACGGCGATGCCGACATTGAGCGCGCCGGCCAGCTGTTTTGCACCGCTGACGTAGCCTTTTTCGGGGCTCATGGCGTCGTGGTCGTAGTCGCCCACCACCACGATGAACGGGCACTTGCTGGTTTCGCTGCACGCCGCGGGCTTGATGACCACGCCCTTGAGCAACGCCTGGTCGCCGAGCACGGTGATAGCGACCTTGAGCTCCTCGGTCTCGACCTTGCCGGCCGGCAAGCTGGCATCGCTGCCGCCACCTGTCGCGGTGTCGGTCCCGCCGGTCGAGCCGCCGGTGTCGCCGGTGCCACCCGTGGTGCCGGAGTCAGCGACTGTGCCGCCACCGGTGGTGGCCGGGGTGGCGGCTTCGCCGCAGGCGGTTGCCAAGATCAGTCCGGCGATGGCGGCCAAGGGGGCGCCGAACTTGCGATGAGGATTCCAGTGATTGCGCATGCTGTCCTCGCTGTGTCCGCTCGCAGTCACCGCGGCCGCAGCGGGCCGGGCGGGCTAAGGCGCCGCGGGAAGTGCAGTGTAACTTCCGCGGCCCCCGACGCACAATCTTTGCGCGGCGTTCATGCGATTATCTTGCGTTATCAAATTGTTATGTGCCGACCCCAAAAACTGGCGCCATTTTCGATCGCGGCTACGATCGCCGGCTACCCGCCGCAGGCGCCGCGCTGATCGCCGCTTGCCGCCCGCCGCGCCGTCGATCCACCGCATCCGACCGGTGCACGGCGGGCGCACCGCAGCGCTGATCTGAACCAAATCAACGAGTTGTCGGACGCCGGTCGCGCCAATGCCGCCGCCCGCGCCCAACTCGCGTGCCCTGAACAAAATTTCAGCCGTTGACCTCGCATGCCGCGCCGGTGCATCATCACGAAGTGGGAGCAAGTGGGTCAAAGGGGATCGAAGTGGTTCCCGCCGACCCGCAGAACCCCGCCCGCGCTGGCCGCCAGCTGTCGCGGACCACCAAATAAACCAGCGTAGTTATCGCAGGTTGGCCAAAACGGCGCCTGCGCGGTGCCAGGATCTGCCTGTGCGCCGGTGGGAAATCGCCCGTGACCGCCACTGCCCCAGTCCGCTTTCGCGGTGAATTCGCGCAGCGCCTTGACGACAAGGCGCGGCTGGCGATTCCGGTGGCGTACCGGTCGGCGCTGGACACGGCTGGCGACAAGCGGCTGATCCTGGTGCGCTCGACCTCCGGCCCGTGCATCCAGGCCTGGGCGTTGCGCGACTGGGAAGCCTACGAAAACAAAATCCTGGCGCTGCCGCCGAGCGACCCGACGGTGCAAAAGCTGCTGCGGTTCGTGGTGTCGGGCGCGACGCCGGTGGAGCCGGACAGCCACGGCCGAGTGGTGCTGCCGCCCACTTTGCGCGCCTACGCGGGCTTGGACGCCGCCGCCGAGGTGATGCTGGTGGCCACCATCAACCGCTTTGAAATCTGGCGCCGCGAGGCCTGGAACGCCCAAGCCGAGACCGTGGCTGCCGAATTGCCGATGTGGAGCGCGGACCTCGCGCGCCTGGGGCTGTAGCCGTGGCGTTTGCGCACACCACCATCTTGCGTGAGCAGGCCGCCGCTGCGGTCGCGACCGGCGTGCGCGCGGCGCTTGCGGTGGATCCCAGTGGATCGGCGCGGGGCGTGGTCGTGGACTGCACGCTGGGTGGTGGCGGTCACAGCGAGGCGATTTTGCAGGCGTTGGGCGACTTGCCAGCTGTGCGCGTGGTGGGCCTGGACCGCGACCCGCAGGCGCTGGCGGCAGCCACGTTGCGGCTGGCTGGTTTTGGCGAGCGGTTCCAGGCCGTGCACGGCCGCTTTGGCGACCTGCCAGCCATGGTGCCCGGCGTGCTGCTTGGGCTTGTCGCAGACCTCGGCGTGTCGTCGCCACAGTTCGACCAGGCCGAGCGCGGCTTCAGCTTTCGCGCCGACGGGCCGCTCGACATGCGCATGGACCCGACCCAGGGACCGACCGCGGCCGAGTTGCTCGACCAGGTGCGCCTGGAGGACCTGGCCGATGTGCTGTACCAGTTCGGCGACATCCGACGCTCGATTGGCACCGCGCGCATCGTGCTGGACGAGTACCACAAAGGCGCCGATACCACGGCCAAGCTTGCCGAGCGCCTCGCGGCCCGGTTGGACCGCAGCCGCTCGCTGCACCCGGCAACCCAGGTGTTTCAGGCGCTGCGCATGTGGGTCAACGACGAGTCCGGCGAGCTCGAGCGGTTATTGGCGAGCGCGCCCGACCGCCTGGCGCCGGGTGCCGCGATGGCCGTGATCACGTTTCACTCCGGCGAGGACCGCGCAGTTAAACATGCCTTCGCCGAGCTGGCGCGCGGCGACGACTTTTCGGTGCCTGAGCGACGCGGCACGGTGCCAAATGACACGGAAATTGCTGCGAATCCGCGCGCGCGGAGCGCCCGACTGCGGGTCCTGCGAAGGCGCTCGACGATAGAGTTGACACAGCGTCTAGTACAAAACGACGACGACGAAAATGACGAGTAACTTCAATGCTGTATCTGCAACCACTGAAAAACTTGACGCGATCGGCGGACGACCGATAACGCGCAGGCGTGTCCACTTTTTTCGCGGCACCCCGCGAAGCGGACGCAAGGTACGGTGACCCGGTGAGCGACCCCTTCGGCACCCGCAAAATCGCGGACTGGCTGCGCCCACGCACCGCCATCGAACGCGCGCAGGAGAGCGAGCGGCACTTCGTGTTTCGCGTGGCGCTGCTGATCGCGCTGTTTGCGTCGATTGGTGCAGCTGGCGTCATCAAGGTCAAGCGAACCACGGTCGGCGTGCGGACCGCCTACGACATGGTCAAGACCAGCGACGAGCTGCGCACCCAGCTGGACGAGAACCGCCGACTGGAAGCACAGCTAACGGGCCTGAAAAACCCGAACGCGCTGCGCCGCGAGGCCACCGACCACTTCGACATGCGCGCGCCGGCCTCCGGCGACTTACTGGAGGTCGAATGATCTCCAACTTGCTTACGCGTTGGGCGGCGGCGTTGCTGCTGACCGTCACAGGTGTCACTGCTTGTTCGTCTGCCGAAGTCGAGCGCCAGCAGCGCACCGAAAAGGCTGACTTTCACTATCGGCTCGCCAACGGATATTTTCACAGCAACAGCATTGATCTCGCGATTCGCGAGCTGATTACCGCGCTCGAAATCGACGCCATGCACGCCGACAGCCGGTATCTGTATGGCTTTCTGCTGTTCGGTCGCAAGCGCTATGAAGAGGCGTCCGAGCACTTTCGCAAGGCGCTGCTGGCCAAGGCGGATTTCTACGCGGCGCGCAACATCTTGGGCGCCACCTACATCGAGTTGGAGCGCTACTACGACGCCATCGTCACGCTGGAGCCGCTGACCCGCGAGCCGCGCTACACCACGCCGTACCACGCCTACAACAACCTGGGCCTGGCCTACTTCAAGCAAGGCGACCTGCGGCAGGCCGACAAGAACTTTCGGATGGCGGTGTTCGTCAACCCCAAGTTCTGCCAGGGCCACCGCAACATGGGCCTGCTGGCGATGGCGCAGCGCGACTACGCCGGCGCGGTCGAGCACATGACCGAGGCGACCAACCGCTGCCCACGCTACGCCGAGCTGCACCTGCAGCGGGGCGAAGCCCTGGAAGCGGACCGCAAGTTCGATGACGCCGATGCGGCGTTCAAGAAATGCGCAGACCTCGCGGGCGAGACCGCGGTGGGTCGGCGCTGCAAGGCCCGGCTGCGCAACGCAGGCGGCGGAAGTGGGTGGAACCATGCAGCGGTCGATCCGTAGCCTCGGCACCCGCGTTTTCCAGTGGGTGGACCGGGCCGGTATGGGCCCGGCGGCCCGCGCCGCGCGCGCCGAACGTCGCATCAAGCAGATTGCGTGGGCGCTCGGCGGCTACGTCATCTTTGCGTACAGCGCGGCGGTGGTGGCGGTGGTCAACGTCGACGGCGTGCGCAAATACGCCGAAAGCAACGTGGCCTACCGCTCGCGCATGGACACCCGCCGCGGCGACATCCTGGACCGCCACGGTGTCACGCTCGCGACTTCGCTGCGCTCGGACTCGGTGTCGACCAACCCCAAGTGGCTGTTGCCGGGTAGCGCCAAGCCGTCGCACCCCGACTGGGGCTTTCGCGCTCCCAAAGCGGTGGCGTTTCGCAATGAGGTCGCCGCGCGGCTGGCGCGCTTGCTGGACCGCCCGGTCGAAGAACTGCAAGAGCGCATCCACCGTGACGTGGGCTTTGTGTACCTCGCCAAGAACCTGGACTACCTCAAAAGCGAGAAGGTGCGGACGGCGTTGCTCAACCCCAAGTCGCCCGACGGTCTGCCCAAGGGCGTGACGCTGGAGCGCGAGTTCACCCGCTACTACCCGAACAACATGCTGGCGGGGCCGCTGGTCGGTCGGCCGACGCAGACCGGCTCTATCGAGGCGAGCTTCGACGCGCTGCTGGCCGGCCAGCAGGTCGAGGTACACACCTTCAAGGACTCGTCGAGCACGCCAATGTTCTTTGACGGCGCACCGGAACCGGGCATCTATGGCGGCCACAGCCTGGTGCTGACCATCGACGAGCGCATCCAGGCCGTCGCGGAGCACCACTTAGACGCCGCGACCCAGGAATTCGAAGCGGATTTCGGCATTGCGGCCGTGATGGACGTCGACACGGGCGAGGTCCTGGCGCTGGCGGTGTCACCGAGCATCAACCCCAACGACGCCAAGACCACGCCCAAGTACGGCTGGCACAACCTGGCGTTGGAGAACCAGTACGAGCCGGGCTCCACGTTTAAGATCTTCAACCTGGCCATTGGCTTGCAGGAAAAGAAGGTCTCGCTGACCGAGGTCATCGCCACCGGCGCCGGCTATGCGTTGCCAGGCAAGATCATCAAAGACGACCACCCGCACGGCCAGGTCACGGGGCTGCAGTCGCTGCAAGTGTCGAGCAACATCGCCAACTGCAAGATCGCCATGCGCATGAACCGCGAGCGCTACTACGCCCATTTGAAGGCGATGGGCTTTGGTCGCCGCGTCGATCTCGGCATCCAAGGCGAGAGCAACGGCCAACTGGCCAAGCCGGACAAGTGGTCCACCGTGCAGTACTGCAACATCGCGTTTGGCCAAGGCATTGCTGCGACGCCGCTGCAGATGACGGCGGCAGTCGCGGCGATTGCCAATGGCGGCATCTATCGACGGCCGAAGATTCTGCGCGAAGAGCTGCGGCCCGACGGCAAGGCGGTGCGGCCGTTTGGCGTCGACCCGGGCGTGCGTGTGTTCGACGAAGCGGTGACGGCGCAGGTGCGCACGGCGATGGCCTCGGTGACGCGGCCGCGCGACCCCAACGACCCGCACAGCTTGTCAGGCACGGCGACGCGGGCGCGCATGCCCAACTACACCATCGGCGGCAAGACCGGCACGGCCCAGCAGGCCGAAAATGGCCACTACTCGGACACGCACTGGGTGGGCTCGTTTATCGGTGTCACCCCCATCGAGAAGCCCAAGCTGGTGGTGTTCGTGGCCATCGACACGCCCAAGAAGTACGACGAGCGGCTGGGCAAGATTGCCCGCTACGGCGGCATCGTGGCGGCGCCGGTGGCCCGTGAAATCGCTCGCTTTGCCCTGCCCTACCTGGGCGTGGCGCCGAGCCCGGGTGCGCCGTATCTGGACAAAGACGACCCGAACAAGGCGCGGGCGCTGGACGAAAAGAACGGGCAGCTGGCCAAGAAGGCCGCCGAGAAGCTGGTGTTGACGGCGACCGGAGCGCCGCTGCCTGCGCCGCTGCCCGAGCAATTTGCGCAACTGTCGGCCGCTGCAACGGCCGTCGTCGACGCCGAACTGCCGCAAGAATCGGCGCGCGTGCCCGACGTCCGCGGCATGCCGATGCGCGTGGCACGGCTGCGCATGGCCACACACGGCCTGCACCTGGTGCCCGCGGGCAGCGGCCTGGCGACCACCCAGGCGCCGGCAGCGGGTCAGGTTGTGGCCAAGGGCACGGCTGTCGTCGCGCAATTCGTGCGCTTGAGCGCCGTCGCGGACAAGGAGACCAAAGACGAGGTCGACGCCGACGCCGTCGAAGAAGCTGCGCCGGACGACAAAGCCAAGGCCAAAGCCGTATTGCCCAACGGCAACCGCGCCGCCGCGCCGGCCCAGCCGCAGCCGCCCAAGGCCGAGGGCGCCAAGAAGCCGGTCGTACCGCCCAAGCCTGCGGTCAAGCCGCTGACGCCGGGCAAGCCGGCCGTGGCCGCCAAAGCCGCTGCAGACGGTAAGGGCAACGCTGGCGCCCAGGCCGCAGTGCCTGCCAAGCCCGCAGTGCCTGCCAAGCCTGGTGCGCTGGCCAGGCCGCACATGCCAGCCGGCAAGCCGGCGCTCGCCATCAAGCCGGGCCCAAAGCCCGTCGCTGGTCAACCAGCGGGTCCCAGCAAGCCGACCGGCATCAAGCCAAGCCTGGTCAAGCCGGCCAGCGCAGCAAAACCCGTTGCGGTCAAGCCGGGCGTCGCCAAACCGGCGGTCGCACCCGCCAAGCCCAAACCCGCCGTCGGGGGTCAACCGTGACCACCCTGTCGCCCATGACGCTGGGCACACTGCTGCACCAAAGCGGCGTGCTGGCCAGCCTGCCCGACGCGGTCGACGCGGCGCTGCCCGTGGGTCGCGTCGTCAGCGACTCGCGGCAGGTGGGAGCGGGCGACGTGTTCGTGGCCTGCAAGGGTGCCCGGAGCCACGGCATCGCGTTTGGCAGCGACGTGGTGCGCCAGGGTGCTTGCGCTATCGTCAGTGACGAGGCGGTGTCGAGCGCCCTGCAGTCCGAGTGGAACGTGCCTGTCGTGCTGGTCGGCGACGCCCGCGCTTGCCTGGGTCCGCTCGCATCCGCGCGACTGGGCCACCCGAGTCACGCGCTGCAAGTCGTCGCGGTAACCGGCACCAACGGCAAGACGACCACCACGATCCTCATCGCCCAGCTGCTGACGGCCGCCGGCTTTCGCGCCGCCGCGATTGGCACGACCGGCCTCTGGACCGCGCAGGGCGTGCGGCCGAGTGCGCTCACGACCCCTGAGGCCGCCGACCTGCAGCAGCTGTTCGCAGAGCTGCTGGCCGAAGGCTTTACCCACGTCGCCATCGAGGCCAGCAGCCACGCCCTGGACCAGTTCCGCTGCGACGGCACCCGCTTTGCCGCCGCAGTGTGGACCAACCTGAGCCACGACCACCTCGACTACCACGGCACCATGGAGCGCTACGCGGCGGCCAAGTCGCGGTTGTTTACGGACTTCGCAGTGCCGGCGGACCGGTGCTTCGTCAATGCCGACGACGACTGGGCGGCCGACCCGTGGAACAAGGGCCTGGCGCAAGCCTTCAGCCTGGGCAGCCACCCGGCCGCCGAGCATCAAGTGGGCGACCTGCGCTGCGACTTGCAAGGCTTGCGCGGCGTGCTGCGGTCGCAGAGCTGGGCCGACCTGCCCTTCCGTGCGCCGCTGGTCGGTCGCCACAACGCGGAGAACCTGGCCGCGGCGCTGCTGGTGGCGCGGGCGCTCGGCGTGGACGCCACGACGCTGCAGCAGGCTTGCGCGGTGCTGGCGGCGCCGCGTGGGCGCCTGGAGCCGGTGCCCAACGACAAGGGTGTGCTGGCCGTGGTCGACTACGCGCACACGCCCGACGCATTGCAGAAAATCCTGACGGCGTTGCGGCCGCTGGTGGCCCCCAAGCGGCGGCTGTGGGTGGTGTTTGGCTGTGGCGGCGACCGCGACCCGGCCAAGCGTCCGGTGATGGGTCGCATCGCCGGCGAGCTCGCCGATGTCTGCATTGTCACGTCCGATAACCCACGCAGTGAGCAACCGCAGGCCATCGCAGAGGCCATCGCCGCCGGAATTCGCCCTACCCGCTCCGTCGAGGTCAAGCGACCGGCGGATCTGGCAACCCTGCACAGCCACGGCGCTTTTCTGGTCGAGATCGATCGAGCCCGCGCCATCGCCATCGCTACGGAAGGCACGCAAGCGGGCGACGTGCTGTGCATCGCCGGAAAAGGCCACGAAACAACGCAGATTATCGGCGATCTAACCCGACCCTTCGATGACCTCGCGGTGGCACGCCAGGCCCTGCACGGCGAACCGGCCCGCGCCAAGGGTGTGGAATCTGGCGGCTTCTACTTTGACGCGTTGTTGGCGGCGGCGGCGACCCACGGCCGCGTGGCTCAAGCTGGCACGGCGGTCACGTCGGCGCTGTGCACGGACACCCGCGCGCTGGGCCCGGGCGCGCTGTACGTGGCCCTGCGCGGCGAGCGCTTTGACGGCGCGCTGTTCATCGGCGAGGCCATCGACAAAGGTGCGTGTGGCATCGTCTGCGCGCGCGGGGCCGCCGAACCTTGGGCACACAAAGCGACCGCAGCCGGTGCGTGGCTGGTCGAAGTCGACGATCCGCAGACGGCACTCGGCGCATTGGCCCGCGCGCACCGCGGCCGGTTTGAACTGCCCGTCGTCGGCGTGACCGGCAGCAACGGCAAGACCACCACCAAAGAACTGACGGCGCTAGCGTTGTCGCCGCTGGGCGATGTGCTGGCAACCTTTGGCAACCACAACAACCAGATCGGCGTGCCGCAGACGCTCGCCGGCCTGGGCGGCCATCACGCGGCCGCGGTCGTCGAGATGGGCATGTCGGTGCCGGGCGAAATTGCGCTACTGGCAGCAATGGCCCAAGCGCGGGTGGGCATCATCACCTCGATTGCTGAGGCCCACCTCGAAGGCCTGGGCAGCGTTCAGGCCATCGCTGAAGAGAAGTTCGCGCTGATTGCGGCGCTGCCCGCCACCGGCGTCGCGATCCTGCCGGCCGATGAGCCGCTGCTGCGGCCGCTGGCGCAGTCGCTGCATTGCCGCGTGGTGTGGTTTGGGCGCAGCGAGGGTCAAGTTCGCCTGGTCGGCCCGGTGCGGTTTTCGGGCCTCGACGGCGGTGAGCCGGTGCAGCACTTTACCGCCAGCGTGGGCGGTCGTCCGGTGGCCGTTGCGCTGCCCGGTCTGGGTGTGCATCTGGCCCACAACGCGCTGGCGGCGCTCGCGGCGGCGTGGGTGCTGGGCGTCGACATTGCAGCTGCGGCCGCGGCGCTTCAAGGCTATCGGCCGGTCGGCCAGCGCATGCTGCCGGCGCGCATCGGCCCGTGGCTGGTGCTCGAAGACTGCTACAACGCCAACCCACGCTCTACCGAAACGGCGCTCGATACCCTGGCTTGCCTGCCGCGGCCGCGGGTGGCGGTGCTGGGCGAGATGCGTGAGCTCGGCCCGACGGCACCTGCACTGCACCAACGCGTCGGCGCACACGCCGCCAAAGTCGGCATCGACTGGTTGGTCGGGGTGGGTAGCGTGGCAGCAGACTACGCGGCAGGGGCAAGCAACGCCGGGCTGCAAGCGGAGCGCGCCGTGTGCTGCGCCGATACCGCGCAAGCCGCCCAGTGGCTGCACGCCCACGCGCCGCGGCCCGCAACGCTGCTGGTCAAAGGTTCGCGCGGTGCGCGCATGGAGACGGCGCTTGCCGCCCTGCGGCAGTTGCAGTCTGGGGCGGCTTCGTCTACGCGGGAGGCAACACCTCATGCTGCATAACGTAGGTTTGGCCCGGTGTGATCTGGACCAGTTCGGCGTTTGCCGGGCAGGCGTGGAAGCCTGTCCGCACCCGGCTGCTGTTGCAGCGGTAGGAGGTCACTAGCCATGTTCCTTTGGCTCTCCAACGCGCTGCGCGACGAGTTCGGGCTGCTCAACGTCTTTCGCTACGTCACGTTCCGGTCGATCGGCGCGGCGATGACGGCGCTCGTCATTGCGGTGTTCCTGTTCCCGCGCTTCATCGCGCTTTTGCAGGCCAAGCAAATCGGCCAGGTGGTGCGCGACGACGGCCCGGCGGCGCACTTCAGCACGCGCGGCACCCCGACCATGGGCGGTGTGCTGGTGTTGCTGGCGCTTTTCCTGTCGGTGGGCCTGTGGGCGGACCTGTCTAGCCCGTTCATCTGGCTGACCTGCGCGATTACGCTGGTCTATGGCATCGTCGGGTTTCTCGACGACTATCTCAAGATCCGCGACCGCAACAGCAAGGGTGTGAGCGAGACGCAAAAACTGGTGACCCAGTTTGGCAGCGCCATCGTGGTGTTCTCCCTGTTCTACATGGGCTGGCTCGGCCAGGAATTCGCCGACACGCGCCTCTACCTGCCATTCGCCAGCACCCACAACTTCGCCTTTGACATCGGCGCCATCCCGTACATTTGCTTTGCCTCGTTCGTCGTCGTGGCCACCAGCACCACGGTCAACTTCACGGACGGCCTGGATGGCCTCGTCACCGTACCTGTGATGGTCTCGGCGGGCGCGTTCGCCGTGCTCTGTTACCTCACGGGCGCCAAGTTTGGCGCCTTCGAAGTCTCCAAGTACCTGCTGATTCCCAACGTCAAGGGCGTCGGCGAGTTGGCCGTGTTCTGCGCGGCGATGATCGGCGCCTGCCTGGCCTTCCTGTGGTACAACACCTTCCCTGCCTTGGTGTTTATGGGCGACGTTGGGGCACTGGCTTTGGGCGGCGC
>SXRM01000316.1 GCA_005792545.1 Pseudomonadota bacterium
AAACGGGGCTCCGGTCCGGCCGCGTCGGCAGCGCGGCCGGACTAGGGCTCGGTCCCGGCCCTGCCGGGACGCGCCCAGACCTCTCACAAGTTGATCGGTGCTGCGCTGCTGCCGCGCGGCGACCTAGCGATAGCCCTGCCCTGAAAAACGCCGACAGTGCCGCCAACTTGACACCCTTGCCCCCGCGCGCGACAGTAACGCCCTGCGATCTGCACGCAGCGGGCTCAACCACCCGACAGCGTGCGCTGCCCGTTCGTCCGCGAGGTTGTCGACCATGGCTCCCTGCACACGCATTCGTTGGTCCGCCGCCGCCCGAGTGGTCGTCCTGGCGCTGGCGCTGGGCGCGATCGCCGCATGCGGGTCGGTCAGCGCGTCGACGGCCCTGTCCGATGCGACCCGCGATCTCCGCGAAGCCAAGCAGCAAAAGGCGGACGAGTTCGCGGTGTACTATTACACGCGCGCCGACATCTATCTGCAGAAGGCCAAGAAGCTCAACGGCATGGGGCACTATCAGGTTGCCCAAGAGTACGCCCGGGTGTCCAGCGAAGCCGCGGCCAAGTCGCTCGACGTCGCCCGTATCAACAAAGACCAGGCCGCCCGCCGCGACAAGTTTGCGCCCAATAAGGACGGCAAGGACGCGGCGCCTGAGGCGCCAGGTTTTACGCCTTCAGACCGCCGGTAGGTTGGTTCCGCCCGCTTTTTGAGCACCGTTCGAGGCACGCATGACCGGCACCCCCACACTAATCGGAAACAGCGTTGGGGGCACGCTGCCCCCAAACCCCTGCGAGCGCCTGCAGACGCGGTCGCCAGTCCGCCACCGGCGGATTGCATCCCCTTTGGGGTCGAAATGTCCATGCGGTGGCGGACTGGCTAGCAAGGCGCAGGCGACAGCGGGCCTTTTCGCGGCAATCGCCCTGCTGGCGACGGCGTGCACGACCGGCGCCGAAGTCGAGAAGCAAACCGCGGAACTGGCCGAGCAGGTGCGCGGCGCCCGTGAACCGGCCTACTACTGCGCCCCGCGCGATCTGGCGTTGGCCGAAGCTGCGATCGACCACGCCCGCTACGACGCCGAAAAAGGCGACGCCATCAGCGCCTATTACCACCTCGAGTCCGCCAAAGAGCACACGGCAAAAGTGGTCGCGGTCAAGGGCAAAAAGGGTTGCTGCGCCGACAACGACGGCGATCTGCTGTGCAACGCCGACGACAAGTGCCCGGATGACCCCGAGGACTTCGACAAGGACCAGGACGACGACGGCTGCCCGGAGTACGACCGCGACGGCGACGGCATTCACGACCAAAAGGACACGTGCCCGGATCAGGCCGAGGACAAAGACAGCTTCTTGGACGAAGACGGCTGCCCCGAGGACGACAACGACAAAGACGGCGTCGACGACAAGAAGGACAAGTGCCCCAACGTCGCCGAAGACAAGGACAACTACGACGACATCGACGGCTGCCCAGATGCCGACAACGACGGCGATGGCATCAACGACTTTCCGGTCAAAGCCGATCAGTGCCCGAACGAGCCTGAGATCTTCAATGGCCTCGACGACACCGATGGCTGCCCCGACAAACTGCCCGAGGCCCCGCCGCCGCCGCCCAAGTTCGAGAACATCGAGGTCGAAGCCGACCGCATCGTGTTCAAGAAGCAGATCCAGTTCGCGACCAACTCGGCCAAGATCGTGGGTCAGTTGTCCGAAACCATCTTGAACGAGTGCTCGCAGGCCCTCAAAGAGCGCACCGACGTCAAGGTCCAGGTCGAAGGTCACACCGACGAACGCGGCCCCGACGCCAAGAACAAGAAACTGAGCCAGGCGCGCGCCGAATCGGTGGTGGCGGCGCTGGTCAAGCGCGGCATTGCGCGCAGTCGGTTGATTCCGGTTGGGTTTGGCGAAGAGCGGCCGCTCGACACCGCGCACAACGAGACGGCGTGGGAAAAGAACCGCCGCGTCGAGTTCAACTTCCTGCCGCCCGAAAAATAACCCGGCGGGGCAGAATCAGGTCGTTTCAGACCATGTTGCTCAGTTGAGCAAACTGTCGCTGTCGGGCGGCGTCGCGGTTGGCTGCCGCGCGCGCTAGCTGGTTCCCAAGCGCGCTGACAAAACTGCCTGCACGGCTGTCATTTCGCGGACAAGCTGCAGCGCGAACTCGGCGTGGCCCACCGCATAGCCGTTGCCGATGAGCAGGTCGACGTCGGCGCCAACGCCCTCGGCGCCGAGCGCCACCCGTGCAAACGAGGTGGCCATGCCAAAGAACAGACACAGGCCGCGCGATCGGCACGCCAGCACCGTGGCCATCTCGGTGCCAGGTAGGCTGGCCATGTTGACCACGGCGTCGGCGCCTTGACCCGCCGTCCAGCCGGCTACCTGGTCGCGAACGGCCAATGCATCGGTCGCATCGGCCGCGGCCCAGCCATCGCACAGGCCAGCGTCAAAGACCTGCTGACAGGGTGCCGCAAACTTGTCGAGCACCCACAGGCGCAGGTCGGGTCGCGCCCGTCGAGCCGCCGCTAGCGACAGCAGCCCAGCCTTGCCCGCGCCGATGACCAGCAAATGGCCGCCTTGCGGCAAGCGGTGCGCGTGGCGATCGACAAGCGCCGGTGCACCGCAGACATCGAGCACCGACAACACCAGCCGCTCAGGCAGGTCGCTCGGCACCACGGCTATTGGCGAGGACGACGGCAGCAGCGCATGGCCGCGCACCTGCACCTGGTGCGCGTGGGGGCGGACTTCCAGGATCGCGTCCAGGTGCAGTGGTGTCAGCGTCAGCGACACCAGCGTGGCAACCTGCGTTCCGATCGCGACGTCGCGCAGCGGCCCCTGGTACGCTGGCCCCACTGCGCGCAGCCGGCCGAGCAGCATGCCGCCCGAGCCGGTCTGCGGGTTCTGCATCTTGCCGCGCTCGGCCACGATGCCGGCGATCTGGTCCGCGACGGCCGGGCCGCCGGCGGCCGCCACCGATTCCAATTGCACAAAGCTCGCGGCATCGATGTTGAGCGTCTCAACGTCGAGCCACACCTCAGCGGAATAGGGCGGTAGCGTATTGTCGAGCGCGTCGGCCGCTTGCGGCAAGAGACCCCGCTGCGACCGCACGCGGTGCAAGCCCAGCGGATCGCCGCCGGGCCGGAACACCAGGGAATCCGACAAGGACAGGCTCAGCTCTTGTTTTTGCTGAATTCGAATGCGTTGGCGGCCGGCGCCGGCTTGACCAGCACTTCGCGCTCAAACGCCTTGGTGTCGGGCGTCTTGCCGCAGCGCACGACGTGCGGGCCGACCAGCAGCCGAATGCGCACGACCTCGACGCCCATCATCTGGCCGTCGATGAATACATCTGCGCCTTTTGGGCAGAACACCGACACCTGGGCGTCGGGGTCATCGCGCTCCAGCCGCACCCGGATGTCCTTGGGTGGATCGGCACGGCCGCTGTTGACGACCTTGGTCACAGGCTTGAAGCCCTGGGCCGACACCGTGACGTCGGCGGCACCAAACGGCACCAGTACCTTCATCGGCGTCTCAAACGGCAACGGCTTGTTGTTGACCGCCACCTGGGCGCCGGGCGGGCTCGACTCGACCGTGATGACGCCGTGGGTGGCCTTGAGCTGGGAGATGACGTTGTCACGGTACTGCAGCACGATCTCGCGCTGGCGCGGGTCGAGCGGCGCCCGCAGCGTGTAGTCGAGGTAGGCGTAGGCCTCTTCATATTGCTTGAGCGTGTAGAGCATGGAGCCGATGTTGAAGATGGCGTTCGACAGCGGAAACAGCTTGAGTGAGGCGCGGAACTTCTCCAGCGCATCCTCGTACTTGGCGGCCGCGACCAGCTTCTTGCCCTCTTCGTTCAGGCGCTCCGCCGCGCGATCGGCAGGTTCGTCCGCCTTAGCGCCTTCCGAGCCGCCCCCTTCCTGTGCGAGACCCGCGGGCGCCGCAGCCGCGACAGCCAGGGCGACGGCGCACGCAGTCGGGCGAATGGCCCGAACCAACGGTACAAAAAGGCGATGCTGGGCAAACATGGTCATGGACTCCTGGACCGTGCAGTTGTCCCGTTCCGCCAAAGGCGGCGACGGTTGCGCGCAGGCCCACCGGTGATAGGTTAGACTGGCGCGCGGCAGGCTGCAACCGCGCGACACCGCGAACGACGCGCTGGTGGACCCGCCGATTCAGGTGGCCGTGACCGAGTCTTCAAGCATCGCCGTCCGGCGTCCGTCGGCAAGGTGGCTGACGCTGCTGTTCCAGCAGCCCGGCCTGTGGGCGATTCCGGCCGCGATCGGGCTGTCGTTTGGTTTGGAGCTGCACGCCGTCGAGCACGGTCCGATACTGTGCGTCTCGCGCCTCGCCTTTGGCATGCCCTGCGGTGGCTGCGGCCTGACGCGAGGCTACGTGGCGTTCGCCCATGGGCAGCTGTGGACGGCGATTCGATACAACCCGCTGACACCATTATTGTACCTGTGGATGGTCGGCTGGTGGCTGGCGTCGGTCGGGCGACTAGCGCGCGGCCTGCCGGTGGCGAGGTCGCCGCAATGGCTCGGGTTGACCGCCCTGGTCGGTTTTGGACTGTTGTGGTTGTTGCGAACCGTCGGCTTTTTCAGCGGCCCAGACTGGGCCCAGACCATTGCTCGCGAGGCGCTGCCGGTCCGGCTGTGGATGTGGCTAGTCAGCCAGGCCCTTTGACGAACCAGGCGGCCAACTCCGTGGCGATCCGTGCCACCGCGCCGTCGGCCTCGGGGTCTAGTCGCAGGTTGGCGGCCTCAGACCGAAACCAGGTCCGCTGCCGCTTGGCATATTGGGCATGATCGCGTGCCAGCCGGTCGGCAAACATGGGGGCATCGGCGCCTGCGGTGTGCACCTGCGCAGCGTCGCGGTAGCCCAGCGCCTGCATGGCCGGGGCGGTCGGCGCTATGCCTTGGGCCAGCAGCGCTGCCACCTCGGCCAGTAGCGGAGCCGCCATCGCACGCGCGCGGTGTTCGACCAACTGGGCGTGGCGCGAAGCATCCGGTTCCAGCACGGCCAGCCACACCGCAAACCGTGGCGGTGGCGTCCGAGCATGCCACCCGGACAACGAAATGCCGGTAGCGACCGCGACCTCTAGTGCCCGCAGCACCCGCTGGCGGTTGGCGACCGGCGTTGCGGCGGCGTACTGCGGGTCTACCACGGCAAGCTCGGCGTGCAGCGCCTCGGCGCCCGCCGTGCTCCAGCGGTCCTGCAACTGGGCGCGCAGCGCCGGGTCAGTCTGCGGAATCTGCGCCAGCCCGCGCACCAGCGCCCGGTAGTACAGGCCCGTGCCACCCACCACCAATGGCCAGGCGCCGCGCGCACCAATGTCGGCAATGGCTGCCGTCGCCAGCTCTGCCCAGCGGCCCGCAGTCATGGCCTCGGTCGGGTCGGCGATGTCGACCAGGTGCGTCGGTACCGCGGCCCGCTCGGCCGCGTTTGGTTTGGCCGTGCCGGCTTGCAGCTGGCGATACACCTGCAGCGCGTCGCACGACACCACTTCGACCGGCAGGCCGCGGGCGCGCAGCGCCACCGTCAGCGCCGTCTTGCCGCTTGCCGTCGGCCCGCACAGCGCCGCGATGCGCGGCAGTGGCGCAGCCGTCACGGTCTGCCGAACCAGCGCGCAATATCGCCCAACGGCACCCGTGTCCACACCGGCCGCCCATGCGGGCAATACGCCGACAGGTCCACGCCGTCCATTTCGCCCAGCAGGGCGTGGACGTCGGCCGCGTGCAGAACGTCGCCCGCGCGAAAGGCCGAGTGGCAGGCCAGCGTCGCGGCATGGCGCTCAAGTCGCTCGACCAGCGCCCCGTCGCGGCCGCCGGCCAGCAGCGATGCGGCCAGCTGTCGCACGTGGGGCGCGACGTCTTTGTCGCGCAGCAGCAGCGGCTGGGCCAGCACGCGCACCAGCCGCGGTCCGCCTGCCGCCACTTCAAAGCCCAGCCGCGCCAGCAGTTCAGTCTCTTCGGTCAGCGCCACAACCTCCGCCGGCGCCAGCGGCACCGCCAGCGGAATCAGCAACACCTGCGACGGCAACGCCCCCGCGCGCAGGCCGACCACGAAGCGCTCGAACAGCACCCGCTCATGGGCCGCGTGCTGGTCGATGACCACCATCGCGCGCTCGTCCTGGCACACCAGGTAGCAGTTGCCGACCTGGCCGACATACCGCAGCGCGGCCCACTGCCCGGCCGCAGGGCCACCGATCGGCAGCAGTTGGGGCTCCGGCGTGGCGGGGCGCGGCGGCTCCGGCGCTGCAACATCGACGACCATGGGCGTCGGCGCGGCTGACCAATCCGTTTTGATCAAGGCCGCTTGGGATGCTTCCAGCGGCATCGACGGTTCCCAGGGCTGCGCAGTGGTGGCGTCGACCACTGTTCGCGATGACGGCAGCTGGGTGCGAATCCACGGCGTCTCAGCCAGCATCGCGCCAATTGCCCGCACCACCGACCCGAACACGTTGCCCTGGGCCGCAAACCGCACTTCACTCTTGGCCGGGTGGACATTGACGTCGACCGTACCGGCTGGGCAGTCGATCCACAGCACGCCCACCGGGTAGCGCCCGCGCTCCAGAAGCGTGCCGTAGGCCTGCGCCACCGCCTGTTGCAGGGTCCGATCGCTGACGGGCCGACCGTTGACCAGGATGCGCAACTGACCCGGGCCGACATGGTTGAGCGCCGGTTCGGACAGTAGCGCGGTCACGCCGTACTCGCCCTGGCCCTGCACGGCAAACAGTCGGCGTGCCACTTGCGGCCCAAGCACGGCGCTCGCGCGCGCTGAGGCGTCGTTGTCTGGCGGAAAATCAAGCACTTTCTTGTTTGCCGCCCACAGCGTCAGGTGCAGATCCGGTCGGGCCAGGGCCAGCGTCTCGACCAGGTCCAGAATGCGACCGGTCTCAGTGCTGCCCGTGCGCAAGAACTTTAACCGCGCCGGGACGTTGAAGAACAGGTCCTCAACCTGGATGTCGGTCCCGGGCGCGCAGCCGGCGGGCTCCTCTGCCAGGTCCACGCCGCCCGCGCCGCATAAACGGATGCCCACGTCGTCGGCCGCGCGGCGGGTGGTCAGCGTCACCTTGGCGACGGCCAGGATCGACGCCAGCGCCTCGCCCCGAAACCCGAACGAAGCGATATCCAATAAATCATCGGCACTGCGCAGCTTGCTGGTGGCATGGCGCGCGAAGGCCAGCCTCGCGTCCTGCGGGCCCATCCCGCTGCCGTTGTCGGTCACCCGCACCAGTCGCTTGCCGCCGTCATCGAGGCGGATGGTGATGCGGGTGGCACCGGCATCCAGGGCGTTTTCGACCAGTTCTTTGACGATCGACGCCGGGCGTTCGACCACCTCGCCTGCGGCAATCTGGTTGGCCACCGCGGCGTCCAGTAGCGCAATGCGGGGCCCGACCGCTGGCGGCGCGGCATCGTTCACGGCAGCAGCCTCAACGGGGCGAAGGCCAGCAGGCCTGGGCAGTTGCGGGTGCGGCCGCAGCCGGCTTTTGCATGAACGGGCCAAACCCGTTGGGCAACTGCGCCGACCGGCCCAACTGGTCGCGACGCGACTCCGCCCACTCGGGGTAAAGCCACGCGTAGGTCTGGGCGCTAGCCACCACCTGCATCACATAGGCCCGCGTCGCCGGGTAGGGAATCGACTCGACGAACATGTCGGTCGGCAGGTTGGGCTTCTTGTTGACCCAATCGCGCGCCGCATACGGCCCGGCATTGTAGCCGGCGGCCACCAGCATGGCGTTGCCTTTGTACATGCTCAGCAGCTGGCCCAAGTACAGCGACCCCAGCTGCAGGTTGGTCCTGGGCTTGAGCAACGACGCCGGCCCGCCGTACGGCACGTCGTGCAAGTCACTGACGTTCTTGGCCACGCCGGGCAATAGCTGGACAAGCCCATACGCCCCCGCCTTGCTCTGGGTGGTCGGCACGTAAGCGCTCTCGTGGCGCATGATCGCGTAAAGCAACGACCGCGGGATCCCCGCCGCGTGCGCCGCCGCGTCGGCCTCGTCAAAAAACGCGCGTGGAAATGACTGCCGCCAGATGTGCGCCGTGCTGTCATCGGGGCGCGCGGCGCGGCGGGTGTGGCGGTCCATGACGCCGTGCGCCATCGAGCGGTTGCCGTCCAGCTCGAAAAGCACCGCCAGCAGGTGTACGCCGTCGCGCGGAAGGCCGCGGCGCAACTGTTCGCGCAGCAGCGTCCGCGCCTCTGCGTGCAGGCCCATCCGCACCAGCAAAGCGGCTTCGTCCAGCGCTGGCGTGCGCGCCACCCGCAGGCGCTCGAGCGCCGGCGCTGGCACATCGGCAGCAGCGCTCGGCGGCGGACCCAGCAGCGCTTGGGCGCGGTCGGGGTCGACTTCGCCGATGCGGTCGAGCGCCAGGATCCCGTAGTAGGTCTGCGGCCAGGTGTTGGCGACCGTCGCCCAGGCATCGAGCGCCGGCGCCAGCTGTCCCAACTGCTGCAGCGACCGTGCCTGCCAGTAAATCGCCTTGGCCCGCCACGGCTGGCGGGCGCCGGTCCACAGGTTGCCGTGGTCGCGCTCCAGCTGCACGAAGGTCTCCAGGGCTTTGGCGTAGTCGCCGGCCACGAAGCGCTGCCAGCCCAGGCCCCACACCGCAAGCTCGCGGTCCTGTGCGTCGGGATGGTGATCGAGCAGCCGCAGCAGCGCCTTGGTCGCCTCTTCGGGCTTGCCAACGTTGTTGTACAGCCGATGCAGGCGCGCCAGCGTCCGCGCGTGCAGTTCGGTCGCTGCGGGGCCGCTCAGCGCCCCCAGACCCACAACCAACGCATCAAGTTCAGCGATGGCCGCCGCATCGTGTCCGGTTTTGCCGAGCGCATCGCCCACGGCAAACTGTGCCCGCGCTTTGAGCAATGGCTCGTCCAGCTGCTCCATGGCCTTGCGCAAAAGCGGCACCGCGTCGGCGCGGGTCTTCTTGTCGCGCACGGCAAGTGCGCCGCGCACGTACAACCGCAAGCCGCTGCCATCTTCAGTCGCTGCATCGGCCTCGCGCAGCCACGCTTGCACCTGGCCCGGTCGGACTTCGTTGCGACGCAGGATCCGTTCGATGCGATCAGCAGCCGTGGGGGTGGCGTCGGCCGCGGCCAGCCGTACCACTGCTCCCTCAGAGTCCGCGCCGCGGTCCAGGTTCCAGCTGTCGCGCCACAGCCGCAGCGCCTCGGCCGGTCGGCCGCTGCGGGCCGCGAGATCGCCCGACAGCAACAGCCAGCGCGCCCGCAGATCGTGGTCCAGACGCGCAGGATCGACGCGCTCCAAGGCTTCGCGCGCCGGCCCGGCGTTGCCGCGCTGCAGCTCTAGCGCCGCCATGTGCAGCGACGCCTCGTCGCGGGCCACGTGCCACGGCGCAATCGCAGCCCACTGGGCCAAGGCCTCGGCGTGATCCTTGCGGCGCAGCGCCAGATCGGCCAGCGCCCGCCGCGCCCGCTGCGCGAACGGACCGCTTTGCGCCAGCGGTTGCCAGGCGCGGTCGGCCTCTAGATCTTTGCGCTGTGCCTGCAACGCCAGCGCCGTCAAGAGGGCCGCGGCCTGGCGCACCGGCAAGGGGCGACTGCCGTCCAACAGCGGCGCTGCCAGTCGCGCGACCGTTGCCCACTGGCGCTTGCGGTAGGCGGACAGCAGCGCCGGGTAGTCGGCGTGCTGGCAGGCCAGCGTCGTCAAGTCATACAGGTCGTCGGTGGTCGCGGGCGCCGCAGAGGCGGGCTCACAGGCGTCGCTATGCACAGCGCTGTCGTCGGCCGCTTCGTTGGCTGTGGCCGCCGGGCTGGCCCACAACCCTGCCATGGTCGCGAACAGGCACAACGCGCTCGGCAGGCGCCACCTGCAAACGACCCACTTCGACACCAAGCCCGAAACGCGCATCCTGTCGATCGTGAACCGGGCGGGCGCCGATGACAAGAAAAATCTGCGGGCGCCCCCTCGATTTGGCTGGTCAATTCGACAAGCGCTCGGTCTGACTTGGTTTTGTGGATCTGCGACCGGCCGGAACGCGACATTTGCCCGGCGTGAGCCGTTGACAACCCGCCCACGGTTGCAGCATCGTTGCCGCGCTCGGGCAGCGGTTGTCGACCGCCGCCCCTGCCGCCGGAGTGGTGGAATGGTAGACGCGGCGGACTCAAAATCCGTTGAGCTTGCGCTCATGTGGGTTCAAGTCCCACCTCCGGCACCCTCGATGAGACATTCGCGCGTTGCGCGCACGCGGTGATGGCGATGCGCGCCGCGACCTTTGGCACGGCTTGGGTCGCGATCGCGCTCGCCACGGCTGCCGCACCGGCGCTGGCCCAGCACGACGAGGCCGCGCTCGCGATGGCCGGCGCTCCGGCCGCCGATTCGGAACCCGCAGCACGACCTGCGGCTGAGCCCTATCGCCTCGACGCTGAACTGCGACTGCGCGGTGCCGCAGGCCGGCGGTTGGCGACGCTGGCGCCCGGATTCGCCGCCAAGTCTCAAGGCTGGTTTCAGCGATCGCGGCTTGGCGTGTCCTTTGACCGCGGCGATCTGGCCGCACGGGTGCAGCTGCAGTCGTCCAGCGCGTTTGGCGTGGCCCAGCCAGGCACAGATCCTGTGGCACTGGGTCTGCAGCAGGGCTGGCTGCGCGCGCGGGTACCCGCACTTGGCGAGACCTGGGTCGACGCCGGCCGCTTGGCGCTTCAGTACGGCGTGGGCCGCCAGATCGGTCACTACGACTTTGATCTCGTTGGAAATGCATTTGACGGCGTGCGCGTTCACTATGGCCTGGGGGGTCGTCTCAACGTCGATGCGCTGGCGGTCAAGTTGCGGCGCGCCGCCGGTCAGCCAGATCTCGAACGCAACTTGTCCGGTGCCTACCTGACCGGCCGACCGAGCGACGCCTTTGGCGCCGACTTGTACTTTCTCTACCTGCAGGATGGCGCGAGCGCCGAGGATGCAGCGCTGTTGACCATGGGTGCGCGCCTCGATTTGACGCCGGTGTCGTGGCTGGCGGCCGATCTGGAAGCCGCTGTCCAAATCGGCGAAGTCACCGTCGCCAACGTGCGCGAGCCTCAGGACCATCTGGCCTGGATGGCGTCGGGTCAAGTCGTCGTCACCGGCAAGGTCGGCGTGGACATGGGGCTGGCTGCCATTGGTCAAGTGTTCTCGGGCGACGATCAACCCGTCGATCGCACGCGCCGCGCCTGGCGGCCGTTGTATCCTTCGCGCGATCGCTTGGTTGGGGTGCTGCAGCTGCTCGAGCCCAGCAACTTGTTGCAGGTGGGCGGCACTTGGCACGCCAGCCTACCGGTCTGGGAGGGAACGCTCCGCGCCGAGTTGGACGTGCGCCAAAACCGGGCCGCGGCGGCCGGGCCCTTGCCGGGGTTTGGCGGCGGCGCGCTCGGTAGCGGTCAAGGGTGGGCGACCATCGGAAGGCAGGCCGATCTACGCCTGCGTTGGGGATCGCAAGCGGGCCGCGAGTTGCTTGCGGCAGTGGCCTTTTTCGCCCCCGACGCCGCGCTCGCGCACGAGCGCAATGTCCAGACCGCGGTACTACTGCTGCTGCAATGGACAGCGTCGTTTTGAGCGGCTACCCTTGGCCCGCGCATTCGGCCTGGCTCGCCCCACGCGGCGACTCCCGCTCGGTCAGGCCGCGCTTGCGCGACCCCAGCGCCGATGTCCACTCTGGCGAACAAGGATTCCTGCGATGATCGTGCGGCATGGCGGTAGAAGCGACGTGGGCGCGGTGCGCGTCAACAACGAAGACAGTTTTCTGGCCGATCCGCAGACCCAGTTGTTCGTGGTGTGCGACGGCGTGGGCGGTCGCGCCGGCGGCGCAGAGGCATCGAGCCTCGCGGTCGAGCACATCGGCCAAATGGTCGCCAAGAACCGCCGCGCCATTGAAGAATTCGCGACGGGCACTGGTCAGACGGCGCGCCGAGATGTGGCTTCGATCCTGGAGCGCGCGATCAGCGACGCCAGCCGGCGCGTCCGCCACCACGCGCTGGCCAACCCGCAGCTGTCGGGCATGGCGACAACGGCGGCCAGCCTGCTGGTGACCGGCGATCAGGCCTTTGTCGGCCACGTCGGCGACTCGCGCGTGTACTTGATGCGCGCGGGCGTGCTGCACTGCCTGACCGAAGACCACAGCGTTGCCAATGATCGCAAGCGCCGCGGGCGCCTACCCGACACCAGCATCGCGGCGGCCCAGAGCGAGGCACTGACGCGGGCGCTCGGCGTGCTCGACACCGCGCGCGTCGACCTGCTCGACCTCGAAGTGCTGCCGCGCGATCGCTTTATCCTGTGCAGCGACGGGGTGCACGGCGTCGTCGGCGACGAGCTGATGCAGGCGCTGGGTTCGCGAGGCGACGTGCAGCGGGTGGCCGACGAGCTCATCGAAGCGGCACTGCAAAAAGGCGCGCCCGACAATGCCACGGCAGTGGTCGTCGACGTGCTCGACGACGCTGCGGAAGACCGCGCGATGCGGGTACGCCGCCGCCTCGAGGCCATTCAGTCGGTCACGATGTTCCGCTATCTCGCGTTCGCAGACTTGATGCGCGTGGCCGGTATCGCCCGCGAACTGCGCTGGCCCGCCGGCACTGCATTCTTCAAGGAGGCCGACCCCGGCGACAGCATGTACATCCTGCTTGACGGCACGGTGGGCGTAAGCAAGAGCGGCTTAGAGCTCACCACGCTCAAGCCCGGCGCACACTTTGGCGAGATGGCGCTCATCGAGCGGGCGCCGCGCTCGGCGACGGTGGTCGCCAAGACCGACTGCGACGTCCTGGTCATCGAGCGCGAGGGCTTCTACGGCCTGTTGTCCGAAGAAACCACCGCGGTCAAGCTGCTGTGGGGCCTGGTGCGCATGCTCAACTATCGCCTGCGGCTGACCAGCGACGAGCTGACCCACCTCAAGATGGGCCTGCAGTGAAGCAAGTTGGGCATCAAGTGAAATGTCTCGCGTTTGCCGTCGGCTTAGTGGGGCTGGCTGGCTGCACCCCGCCCGATCCGCCGCCGCCGCGCCCTGCTGCGCCCAAGGCCGCGGTGGCCGCCGAGCCCGAGGCCGATCCGCAAGCTGCCCAAGCCGCGCGCACCGACGGCCTGCAGGGCGGCACGCTGGTGTTCGAGGACCATTTTGACCGCGCCGAGCTCGGCGCCGACTGGCTCGGCAAGCACGCCGGCGAGTGGGTGATCGACGCCGGCGAAGTCAAACCCAACAAGGTGGCCCAAGAAGAGGTGCGCAATCAGGGGCTATGGCTGCAAAAGCCGCTGCCCGACAAAGTGCGCATCACCTTCAAGACCCGGTCGCTGTCGCGCGTCGGCGACACCAAGTGCGAAGTATTCGCCACCGAACCCCGCCACGAGGCCGGCTACTCGATCATCTTTGGCGGCTGGAGCAACACCATCAACACGATTACGCGGCTCGGTGAGCACGAACCACGTCGGGTGGTGCAGTCCGATCATCAGCGCGTCGAGACCGGTCGCAGCTACGCCTGGACCATCGTGCGCAACGATCACGTCGTACGCTGGTACATTGACGGCAAATTCATGATCGCGTACCCCGACGAGCGGCCGGTGCGCGGCAACTACTTTGGCTTGAACAACTGGGCGACCGACGTCCGCTACGACGACTTGCAAGTCTTCGCGCTGTGATGTTTGCGCGCCCCAGTCGTGCATCTAGTTGATAATATGCGATGTTTTTACGGGTGCCTCGCGCACTGTTGACGCTAGGGCCCCTGCGCATTTATCTTGCGCCGCGGCTTGCCGACTCCGCGCACCGGCTGGCCCGCACCTGCACCTTTGGGTGCCTGCACGCTACCGTTTCGCGCGCAACCGGCTCGCGGCCTCGCCGCCGGCCGCTGTGGACGGTTCGGCAACCAGACCCCAGGGTCCAGCGCGGCCTGCCGTTCCCGCCCCTTGAACTCCAGGTGAGCCGTGGCGATCCGCACCACATGCGCAGGCGAAACCAACGTCGGCCGCAAGCGCGCGCACAACGAGGACAACTATCTCGTCTTCCCTGAGCGCAATTTGTTCGTCGTCGCCGACGGCATGGGCGGTCACGCGTGCGGCGAAGTCGCGAGTCAAATGGTCGTCGAGACCATGCGTGACTACTTTGGCCGGGCGTTTGACGATCCCGATGCCACCTGGCCCGGTCGCGAAGAGCGCGGCCGCACCCGCAGCGAGAACATGCTCAATAGCGGCATCCGCTATTGCAACTACGCGATCTGGGAGCGCGGCCAGAGCGACGCCAAGTTCAAGAACATGGGCACCACGGTGGTCGGGTTCCACCTGGACGACGCCGACGGCCATCTGACCGTTGCCCACGTCGGCGACTCGCGCTGCTACCGCCTGCGCGGCGACGAACTGACTCAGATCACCGAAGACCACTCGTTGCTCAACGACTACAAGCGGATGGCGGTGCTGACGCCTGAAGAAGAAGCCAACTTTCCCCACAAAAACATCATTGTGCGGGCGTGCGGCTTGAAGCAGGACGTGCTGGTCGACTTGCAGCGCGATAAGCCCCAGTTGGGCGACATCTACATCCTTTGCTCGGATGGTCTGTCAGGCGAAGTCGCCGATCCACAAATCCGTGAAATCATGGTGCGCGAGCGCGCCGATTTGGTCGCCCTAGTGCACAAGCTGGTCATGCAGGCCTGCGACAACGGCGGCAAAGACAACGTGACCTGCATCGCGTTGAGATTCGACGAAATCTGACCCCTGCTATCCCCTTGCCCTTTGGCCGGTAGCCCAATCATGAACGACGCCGCCGCCCTGTCGTTGCAGCCCGTGGGCCAGATGGTCGCGGAGTTGCACGGGTTTCTGCTTGAGCTTCAAGAGCGCCGTCAGGCCGCCGCAGCGGATGCCGTGCCGTTGGCCGAGAAAGCCCGCCGGCTCGCCGACAAGGCCCGCGTGCTCGCGCAGCAGTGGGCCCAGGCGCGGCCGCAAGTCGCCGAACGCCTGAACCACATCAGCCAGCGCCTCGCCGCCCTGGATCTGAGCCGCGAGCGCGGCACGCTGGTGCGCACCGGCATGGCGTGGAAAATCGCCAAGCACTACGAAGGGATAGCGCGGATGCTGCGCGCAGAACCCACGGTCGAGGTGCCGCTGCCGGAGTTGCGGCCCAAGAACTACGCCCGCAATGCCTTCCACATCGGCAACGGCTTCTTCTCGGCCGGGCTGTACACCGCGATCGACGACCGCGTCACCATGCTGTGGATCGCCCTCGCCTACTGCACCTGGATGCTCGGGCTTGAGGTCGCGCGCCGGCTGAACCCGCGGCTAAACCGCTACCTGGTCGACAAAGTGTTCGGCGCCATCGCCCGGCCGTCCGAGGCCTGGCGCATGAATTCTGCTTCGTGGTACGGAATCGCGATCGTGGTGATGCTGGCCTCCGGCGCGCCGCGTCTGGCGTGCATTGCCGCCGTGCTGGCGCTGGGTCTCGGTGACCCTGCCGCGGCGCTCATTGGTCGCAAGTGGGGGTTGCGCAAGCTCTACCGCCGCAAAAGCCTGGCGGGGACGCTCGGCTTCTTTGGCGTGGCGATGCTGGCTGTGCTGACCTGGTTTGCCGTGTTTGCGTCGGTCCTGTTGCCAGGGCTTGGCATCGGCGCCTGGCTGGCGGCCGCGCTGCCGATTGCGGTGGTCGCCGGCCTGTCGGGCGCGGTCGCCGAACTGTTCAGCGATCGCCTGGAAGACAACCTCACGATCACGCTGGCCGTCGCCGGTTGCTGCGCGTTTGTCGCCTGATCTGATGGCGCCATCGGCCGTCAATGGCTCGGCACTTGTCCGCGACGGCCGTCAGGTTCGCGCCGCCGAGCGCCGCCAGGCCACCCGCGAGCTACTGGTCGCAACGGCCCGGTCCGTCGTGCGCGACGAGGGCGTGGCCGCCACGACGCTGGAGCACATCGGTCAGCGCGCCGGCCTGTCGCGAGCGACCATCTACCTGCATTTTGCGACCAAAGCCGACGTCCTTGGCGCCGTGCTGGATGATCTGGTCGGCCGGCTCGAAGGCGCGGTGCTGGGCGTCGACCTGCAAGACGGCGCGGCGCCGCCTGAAGACCAGTTGGCCGCCAACCTCGTGCGCGTGCTGCACGTGCTTTTCGAGAACCAGCGGCTGAGCCAGCTACTGTTTGCGCTGCCGGTGCACGACGAGCCGGCGATTACGGCACGGGCAGCGCTGTTCCTGGCTAGCGTGCGGCGGATGTTGCGCGAGGCCCTGACCGACGGCCGTGAAGTGGGCCTGGTGCGCGGTCAGTTCGACGTTGACGTCGCGACGTCGGCGCTGTTTGGCGCGGTGCGCGAGGTGGTGTGCTCGGCTGAACTGGGCGACTCCGACGACCTCGACCGCCGCGTAGCCATCGCCTGGAGCGTGGTCAGCGTGTGCCTGTGTGGCGTGGCGTCGGACGAATTGCGCGCGGCGGTGGCCGACAGCGAGGCGTTCTTTGCCCATCAGGCCGAGGTGGCGGCCAGCCTCGTCAGCGTCACTCCGTAGGAAAGAGATTTATTTATCGAAGGGTGCACGGCGGCGCGGCAACGGAGATTGCGTGCCGATCTAAACTGGACTATACGTCAAGTCCAGTCTATCGGATGCACGCCCATGCCCCCCTCGAGCCCCGCCCGCCGCGCAGACACCGCGCCCACCGGTCCTGTCGCCATCGGCATGGACGTCGGTTCAACCACCGTCAAAGCGGTCGTGGTCGACGCCCGGGACCGGGCGATTCTGTGGAGCGACTACGCCCGCCACCACACCCGCCAGCCTGAGACGGTCATCGCCTTCTTGGAGCGCATCGAGGCGGACCTCGGCGCCGAAGTGCTGCAGGGAGCGCGCATCTTTGCGACCGGATCGGGGGCAGGACCGCTGTGTGGTCCGCTCGGCGCGCGGTTCGTGCAAGAAGTCAACGCGGTGTCGATGGCGGTTGAAGCCTTGCACCCCGACGTGCGCGCGGTGGTCGAGTTGGGCGGTCAGGATGCCAAGATCCTGATGTTCAAGGAGAACGCCAAAACCGGCGACAAGCAAGCGTGGGCGTCGATGAACGACAAGTGCGCGTCCGGCACCGGCGCCACCATCGACAAGTGCTTTGTCAAGGCCGGCGTACCGATCGAAGTTGCGCAGGGCATCACCTTCAACCCCGACAAGCTGCACCACGTCGCCGCCAAGTGCGGCGTATTCGCCGAGACCGATATCGTCAACCTGGTCAAGACCGGCATCCCTGGCGACGAGATCCTGAACTCGCTCGCCGACGCCATCGTGATGCAGAACCTGAGCGTGCTCACGCGCGGCAACACCTTGCAGCCCAAAGTGCTGTTGCTGGGTGGCCCCAACACGTTCTTGCCGTTTCTGGTGCAAGCGTGGCGGCTGCGCATCCCCGAGATCTGGCGCGAGCGCGGTGCGACCATCCCGGATGTGCCCATTGAGGAACTGATCTTTGTGCCCGACCGCAGCGAGCTCTACGCCGCTTTGGGTGCGGTGTTCTATGGTCTGCATGAGCCGGCCGACGTCGGCCTGTACCAGGGCTTGGACGGCCTGCGCGCCTATTCAGGCGAGGGGCGCAAGGCCCGCCTCGCCGGTACCGCCGGACCGCCGTTGGCCGCGGGCGGCATCGAGGTCGCGGCCTTCACCGATGCCTACCGGGTGCCGCGGTTCGTGCCGCCCGACTTTCCGGCCGGGACGGTGGTGCGCGCGGCGCTCGGCCTGGACGGCGGCTCGACTTCGAGCAAGTGCGTGCTGGTGGCCGAAGACGGCACGGTGCTGTGGAAAGAGTATCAGCTCTCCAAAGGCAACCCGATCGTCGACATGCGGCAGATGCTGGGGCGGGTGCGCGAGGGCACGCTGGCCCGCGGCTGGCAGCTCGACATCGTGGGCTTTGGCGTCACGGGCTACGCCGGTCCGGTGCTGGAGAAGGTGCTGAGGGCCGACGCCCACGTGGTCGAGACCATCGCCCACATGCGCAGCGCCGTCGGCTACTTCGGCGACGTCGACGTGGTCTGCGACATCGGCGGCCAGGACATCAAGGTGTTGTTCTTGAAGCACGGCGACGTCGACAACTTCAAGCTCTCGAATCAGTGCTCTGCAGGCAACGGCATGCTGCTGCAGGCGATGGCCGACCAGTTTGGCGTGCCGGTCACCGAGTACGCCGACATCGCGTTCTCGGCTGAGCTCAGCCCGTCGTTTTCTTACGGCTGCGCGGTGTTTCTGGACGCCGATCGCGTCAACTTCCAAAAAGAGGGCTACAGCAAAGAAGAGATGCTGGCCGGCCTCGCGCTCGTATTGCCCAAGAACGTGTGGCAGTACGTGGTGTCGATTCCGCGCATGGCCGAGTTGGGCAAGACGTTCGTGTTGCAGGGCGGCACCCAGTACAACCTCGCGGCGGTCAAGGCGCAGGTCGACTACATCCGCCAGCGGGTGCCGGGCGCGGTGGTGCGCGTGCATCCGCATCCCGGCGAAGCGGGTGCGATTGGCTGTGCATTGGAGGTCTGGCGCAAGCACCTGCGCACCGGGCGCACCGAGTGGATCGGCCTGGACGCCGCTATCGGCGTCGAATTCACCGCCACCACCGACGAATCGACGCGCTGCCACTTCTGCCCCAACCTGTGCAGTCGGACCTTTATCGACACGGTGGCCCCAACCGGTGACACCGCGCGCTACATCGCGGGCTTTAGTTGCGAAAAAGGCACCGTTGAAGACGAGGCGGCGCTCAAAACCCTGACCCGCCAGCGTGCCCAACTGCGCAAGGCCTACCCGAATCTGGTCGAGTGGGAGGCCAAGGCGCTGTTCTCGTCCCGCTTTGCCCCGGCGCCGATGCCCGATGCCGGGTCGCCGGTCGAAGTGGCCGAGGTCAGTATCGACAAGCTGCTGCGGCAACACACGCAAGTCGTTCGCCGTGGCTTTGCGCGCTCGGGTGACGTTGCCGGCGAGCGCCGCAAGACCCTGCGCATCGGCATCCCCAAGGTGCTCAACATCTGGTCGATCGCGCCGTTCATGCGCACCTACCTGGAAACCTTGGGTATTGAGCGCCAAAATGTGGTGTTCTCCGACGACACCAGCGAGGAGCTGTGGGCGCGCGGCGGCAAGTATGGGTCGATCGACCCGTGCTTTCCGAGCAAGGTCGGCCAGGCCCACATGCACCACCTGCTGTTCGAGGTGCACCCGCACAAGGCCCTGGACGCGATCTGGCTGCCGGCGATCACCCACGTGCCGTCGCCGCTGACCGGGACCATGGACCACGCGAGTTGCCCGATCGTGCAGGGGGCGCCGGACGTGCTCAAGGCGGCGTTCACCAAAGAAAAAGACTGGTTCGCGGACAAGGGCGTGCGCTTCGTGGATCAGGCGCTGACCTACAACGAGCCATTTCTGCTGCGCGACCAGCTGTTCCAGGCCTTTGGCGAGTTGCTCGGCGTCACCGTCGACGAGAATCGCCACGCGGTCGAACAGGCCTTGAAGTCGCAAGAGGATTTTCAAACCGAGCGCGAGCGTCGTGGCCGCATGATTCTGGACGCCGCCGAAGCCGAGGATCGCGTGGTGCTGCTGGTGCTGGGCCGCCCCTACCACAGCGATCCGGGGCTGAACCACGGCATCGCCGAGGAGTTCCAGGCGCTCGGCTATCCAGTGTTGTCGATGGGCGCGATTCCACGCGACCGGCAGTGGCTGACGCGGTTTTTCGGCGAAGATCTCGCGGCGGGGCTGCCCGACGTGTTCAACATCAACGATGTGTGGCCCGAGAACTACAGCGCCAACAGTGCCTACAAAGTCTGGTGCGCCAAATTCGCCGCGCGCCACCCCAACGTGGCGGTGCTGGACCTGTCGAGCTTCAAGTGCGGCCACGACGCGCCCGTGTACACCACCATCGACAAGATCCTGGGCGCCAGCAAGACCCCGGCCTCGGCGCTGCACGACATCGACGCCAACAAGCCGGGTGGCTCGATGGGCATCCGCGTGCGCACTTACGCCTATACGCTTGAACGGCAGCGCGAGCGCCTCGCCGACCTGCGGACACGCAAGGACGAGCTGGCGGTCCGGGTGCAGGCCAGGCGTCAAGAGCTCATCGCACAGTTCGCGCGCGAAAAAGCCGAGCGTGAACAGAAGGCTGCGTCGGTGCCGGTGCCCGATCTGCCGCCCGCGCCGCCGCTTACGCACCCGCATCCGCATGGCCACCCGCACCGTGCCCAGCCAGCGCCGTTGCCCGGCCGGGTGTCGCTTGGGCGCCTTTTCGACAAAGCCAAAGGCTTCATCCAGTCTCGCACAACCCCTTAATTCCTTCGGAGTTCGCCATGGCCGACAGCGGCATTGCCACCATCCACGTCCCCGTCGAGCGTCTCGCCGAGCGCGCCAAGGTCGCGCGCGTCCCGGAGCCGCCCAAGCCTGCGCCCGTGCCTGTGCCGGCCAAGACTGAACCCGAACTCGACCCGGTGTGGCAGGCGCGCCTGCAAGCGGAACTCGACGCCTTTGCGCAACAGGAGAGCGTGCGCATGGGCCTGGGCGGCGCCGCGCACTTCAAAGACGTGGTGCACGACCGCTTTACCGCCAAGGAGCGCGGCACCACCACCATTTTGGTGTCGGGCCTGACGATTGCCCACGACACGCTGGTCGTCGCCGGTCTGCGGGGGCTCGGCTACCGCGTGCAAGCGCTCGACTGTCCCGACTACGAGTCGCTGCGCTACGGCAAGGAATTCGGCAACCGCGGCCAGTGCAACCCGACCTATTTCACGGTCGGCAACCTGGTCAAATTCCTGAGCCACCTGCGCGATGGCGGTATGGACACCCAACAGATCGTCGACAACTACCTGTTTCTTACCGCCGGTGCCTGCGGGCCGTGTCGGTTCGGCTCGTACATCACCGAGTACCGCAAGGCGCTGCGCGACGCCGGTTTCGATGGCTTTCGGGTGGCGCTGTTCCAGCAGAAAGGCGGCTTGGACCAGAAAGGCGAGGGCGACACCGGGCTGGTGATGAACGGGCCGTTCTTCGTGCGGATCCTGCTGAGCTTGATGATCGGCGACGCGCTGAACGCGATGATGTACCGCATCCGGCCGTATGAGGTGGTGCCCGGATCCACCGACGCGGCGATCAGCGACTGCAAGGCCATGCTGGTGCGGGTGCTGGAGACGCCGGGCGAGTTGCCGAAGATGCCGCTGGTGCTCGTGCAGATTCGCCGCCGCCTCGCCAAAGTCGCCGTCGATCGGACCCGCGTCAAGCCCAAGGTCGGCGTCATCGGCGAGTTCTGGGCCATGACCACCGAAGGCGACGGCAACTACAAGATGCCGACGTTCTTGGAGGCCGAAGGCGCCGAGGTCGACGTGCAGTTGGTTACCGCCTGGCTGCTCTACAACCTGTGGGAGGTGCGCTGGGACACTCGCCGCCGCATGGGCCTGGAGGGTCAGGACAGGGGCTTGTGGGGCCTCGCCGATAAGGGCGACCCCGGCAAGAAGATCTGGACCATGCACGTCGCCGACAAGGTGCTGCGCAGCATTTTCCAGTCGATCGCCAACACCATGGGTCTGCACGGCTACACGCTGCCGGACATGGAGAAGCTGGCCGAAGTGACCCAAGGCCTGTACCACGAAGAGGTCCGCGGCGGCGAAGGGCACATGGAGGTAGCCAAGCTCCTGCTCAACACCCGCCACCGCAAGGTCAACCTGACGTTGTCGGTCAAGCCGTTTGGCTGCATGCCGAGCTCCGGCGTCTCCGATGGCGTGCAGACCGTGGTGCAGGCGATCCACCCCGAAGCGTTGTACCTGCCGGTCGAGACCACCGGCGACGGCGCCGTCAACGTGTACAGCCGCGTGCAGATGATGCTGTTCAAGGCTCGCCAACAGGCCCAAAAAGAGGTGTCTGCGGCGGCCCAGGCTAACGGTGTGACGGTCGAAGAAGTGCAGCAGTTCGCCGCCAAGGTTGGCGTCTGGGGCCGCACGCTCTACAAAGCGCCGCACACGGCGGCGTGCACCGCAGCCGACGTCACGGCCGACGCCGCGAAATGGCTGGGCCGGATCAAGCGCGTCCAGGCAGCGGTGGGGCTGGCGTAGCGCTTCTAGCGCCAACAGTAGTCGCGATGGGCAGCGGGTCCCGCGCCCTCACACCTTGCGCGTACCCCGCTTTTGCCCGATCCTACCGCGCCCACAGCGCCCCCTTTGGCGCCCCGAGATCCACATGCGCGGCATCTACACCAACATCCTGCACGCCATCGGCGACACGCCGCTCGTGCAACTGAACAAAGTTGTCGGCCGCCACGACGCCCGCGTGCTCGCCAAGCTGGAGTACATGAACCCCGGCGCCTCGGTCAAAGACCGCATGGCCTTGCACATCATTGAAGAAGCCGAGCGGCAGGGGGTGCTCAAGCCCGGTGGTGTCATCGTCGAAAACACCAGCGGCAACACCGGCGTCGGCGTCGCCATGGCCGCGGCGGTCAAGGGCTATCGCTGCGTCTTTACGATGCCCGACAAGATGAGCCAGGAGAAGGTCAATCGCCTCAAGGCTTTCGGTGCCGAAGTGGTGGTCACGCCGACCGCGGTACCGGCCGACCATCCCGACAGCTACTACGAGACGGCCAAGCGCATCCACCGCGAGACGCCGGGCTCGTTCATGCTCAACCAGTATCACAATAAGCTCAACATCGACGCACACTACCGCTAGACCGGCCCCGAGATCTGGGAGCAGACGGCTGGCAACTTCAGCTACCTCGTCGGCGGCATCGGCACCGGTGGCACCATGAGCGGCACCTCCAAGTTCATCAAGGAGAAAAACCCGCGCATTCGCACGGTTGGCGTCGATCCCGAGGGGTCGATCTACTACGACATGTTCCACACCCAGGCTCACGGCGAGCCGCACACCTACAAGGTTGAGGGTATCGGCGAAGACATGGTGTGCGGTGCGCTGGAGTTCGAGTGGCTCGATGACGTGATGCAGGTCAGCGACCGCGAGTGCTTCCAAATGGCGCGCCGTCTGACCCGCGAAGAGGGTATCTTTGCCGGTGGTTCGTCGGGCGGCGCCGTCCACGCTGCAGCCGCGTTGGCCCGCGAACTCGGTCGCCACCACACCATCGTGGTCATCCTGCCGGACTCCGGCGCTATCTACCTGTCCAAGTTCTTCAACGACCCGTGGATGCGCGACAACGGCTTCTTTGACGAAGAGCACCGTCAGGCCAGCGTTCGCGATCTCCTGCGCGGCAAAAGCCACATCCTGCACACGGCGCTGCCAGACGAGTCGGTCAAAGAGGCGATCGCACGGCTCAAGCGCGAGGGCATCAGTCAGATGCCCGTCGTCACCGACGCCGGTGAGCCGATCGGCATGGTCCACGAGATCGACTTGCTGAACGCCATCGTCGAGGGCACCCATAGCCGGACCGACACCATTACCGGCCTGGTCAAGCCGCTGCAGGGCGTCATTGACCCCGACGGCAGCATCGATCAGCTGCGGGCGATTTTGAGCGCCGACAACGTGGCCGTGGTGGTCGCCGGCGGCAAGTGCGTCGGCATCATCACCAAGATCGATCTCATCGATTACCTGGCGCGGCGCTCCTAGACGCGACAAGCAGCCGGTCGTTCGCGCTTGGCTCGGCTCAACCGCCGGCGGTCAGCCGCTGCAGATGCTCGCGCAGCGCGCGACCGGTGTGGCTGCTCGCGGCTTGTGCGATGGCCTCCGGCGTGCCCTCGGCCACTATTTGGCCGCCGCCGCCGCCGCCCTCCGGCCCCAGATCCAGCACCCAGTCGCTGGCCAGCACCACATCCAGGTTGTGCTCAATGACAAGCACGCTGTTGCCGCGATCGACCAGCCGTTGCAAGACCAGTAGCAGCTTGGCCACGTCATCGTAGTGCAGCCCGGTCGTTGGCTCGTCAAAGACGTAAAGCGTCTTGCAAGTGCCCGGCCGCGCCAACTCGCGCGACAGCTTGACGCGCTGGGC
>SXRM01000317.1 GCA_005792545.1 Pseudomonadota bacterium
AGGTGAGTAGCGAGCAGCCACTTGTGCAGCGGGATATGCGAACGCTCGTAAAGCGTCCCCACGGTCACCGTGAAATTCTTGCGGCAGGAATTGCACTGGAACAGGCCGGGGCGCTGCGAGGCACCAACCGGCGCAGCCACATCATCACGCTCGAAGACCCCATCGAGTTCGTGCACAAGTCGCAGCGGGCGCTGGTCAATCAGCGCGAGGTCGGCCCGCATACCCAAAGCTTTGGCCGAGCCTTGCGTGCCGCGTTGCGCGAAGACCCCGACATCGTGCTGGTCGGCGAAATGCGCGACAAAGAGACGATCGCGCTGGCGCTGGAAACCGCCAACACCGGCCACTTGGTGTTCGGCACTTTGCACACCTCGACAGCGATTTCGACGGTGGACCGCATTATCGACGTGTTTCCGCCGGACCAGCAGTCGCAAGTGCGCACGGTCGTCGCCGAGGTGCTCAAGGGCGTAGTCTCGCAGACGCTGTTGCGGCGCAAAGGCGGCGGGCGCATCGCGGCCCTTGAGGTGCTGATCGGCTCGCATGCGGTGGCCAACCTCATCCGCGAAGGCAAGAACCACCAGATCTTCAACATCATGCTCACGGCCAAGAACCAGGGCAACCAGATGCTCAATGACCAGCTAGAAGCGCTGGTCAAGGACGGCAAGGCCGAGTACGAAGAGGCGCTGATGAAGGCGCTGGACAAACCCGAACTGGCCAAGCGCTTCGGTCGCGAATACTTTGAGAAGTAGAATACTTCGAACAATAGCGAGTATCCCAAACAATGCAGCATGTCGTGCGTCACCCTCTGCCGGTCAATCGGCGGATTTGGAAAGCTTGTTTTTTGGCTGTAGCCGCCAGCTTTTCCATGTTTGCCGCGGCCAGACCCGCGTGCGCCGCGGCCGATGCCGGGCGTTACCTACACAAACAGGGCAGCAAGACCTTGAAAGACGCCGTGCAGGGCGAGCTCGGCGCCGCCAAGAAAGCAGGACAGGGCGTAGTGCTGATGTTCACCAGCGATTGGTGCTCGCCGTGCAAGGCCATCAAAGAGTTCGTCAAAGGCTCAGCGGTCGTCCGCAAAGCGCTCGCCAAAGGCAGGTTGCTCTACATTGACGTCGACGAGTGGCGCGGTCCGGCCCAGACACTCATCGCCGGCGTCGACGCCAGCAAGCTGCCGACGCTGGTGCGCCTCGACGCCGACTGGAAGGTGCTACAGACGTGCTTCGGCAGCGAACTCGGCCTGTTGCACGAGGATGCCATCGCACACAATTTGGGCCGCCTGCTTGAGGGAAAGCCCATCGAAAAGCCGTTCTATGACGGCAAGCCCGACCTGGAGCGCGAGTTCATCGGCAAGCAGTCCGAGGCCCAGACCGCCAAGACCAAGGGCGTGCCGACGCTGGAGGTCAAAGCCAAAGGTGGCGCCAGCGACCGCACCGTCCGCCTGATCCTGCGCAACCATGACGGGCCGCGGCGGTGGTATTTGGTGCCTGCGCGGCTCGATGGGCCGCTGAGCGAGCACCCGAGTGTGCGGCAATGGTGGCGGGTTCGTTGGACCGAGCATGTCAGGGCGGACTATCTGCGCCTGGTCGGGTCGCCCGAATTCTATGCAATCCCCGTTGCCGGGTACGGATCGGTCGAGATTGAGAGTCTGCCGATGGCCGGCGCCAGCAAGGATGGAAAGTTTGTTGTTTTCGAGCTGGACTACCTCAAATTCGATGGGCAGGATCAGCAATTCCAGACCAAGCTGCCGTACTCGCTGAAAATTGCCAACTTTGGACAGCAGGCGGTAGCGGGGCAGGGCGAGCACCCCAAAGTCGAACTGCGGGTGCGCGCGCGGCACACGGCCGTGGTGAAGTAGCCTCCGGTGCGACATCCAAGCCTGTCGGATTGCGAAGTCCTGCGGTGTGGCGTCTGTGGCGTGGTCACCCTGGTGCTGGCCACTGGGCTTGGCTTTGCCCCGGCGGCTCACGCCGATCGCCCCAGTGTGCGCGTGCAACCGCGCACTCAACCGTTGTTGCTGGATGGTCGCCTGGACGAGGCGGCATGGGTCGGTGCTGGCACCAGCGCGGGATTCGTCGAGCGCAAACCCGCACTGGGTGCGCAACCGCGCGACGCGACAAGGTTCGCCTTGCTGGTTGACCGCGCGGCTCTGTGGGTGGGCGTTTGGTGCGACGACGGCCAGCCCGACGGTATCCGCGCACGCACTACCGCCCGGGACACCTTTGCGCTGTTCGCCGACGACGCCATCAGCGTCAAAATCGACGCCACCCAGGACAAGCGGACCACCCACGGCTTCGCGCTCAACCCGGCGGGCGCACGGCTAGACTACCGCGGCGTCGACGAAGCCGAAATGAAGATCGAGGCCGACGCGGTCTGGCAGGGTGCTGCGGCGCGCAGCGGCCGCGGCTGGACAGCGGAATTCCGGATTCCTTGGGGTAGCTTGGGCCTGGATCCGCAGCGCTTGCCCGACCAAATCGGCCTGAACTTCAGCCGCGACCACAGCCGCCGCAACGCCACCTACGACTGGGCGTTGATGCCGCCGCCGTACTCGCCGATTGCCGCGAGCCTGTACGGCCGCGCTTGGGGCCTCGCCGTCGCCGCTACCGAAGCGGCCGAAACAAGCGCAGCCGGCGCCGACCTCGCCGCGCAGGCCACGCAGAGCCAACAAGCGGCGGCAGCGCTGCGAGAACAGGCCTCGGTGGTGGTGCCCTATTTGCTGGCCGGCGTCGACCATGCTGCCGGCGCTGTCTCGTCACGCTGGAATCTCGGCGTGGACTGGAACGGGCCGCTATGGGAGCGCGCACGCGGGCAAGCGACCGTGAACACCGACTTTGCCCAGGTCGACCTCGACAACCGAGTGGTCAACCTGACGCGGTTCAGTTTGTTCATGCCTGAAAAGCGTGATTTTTTTAACAAAGACGTGGACCTCTACGCAGTCGGACGACCACAAGCGCTGCAGCTGTTCTACAGTCGCACCATTGGCCTGTCGAATACGGCCGCCGTGCCGATCCTGGCCGGACTCAAGGTCGCTGGCCAGGCGGGCGAGCAATTGCGCTACGGTGCCTTGGAAGTCGCGACCGGCACACCGCGCAATCCGCAGGCCGTGATGGGCGCAATGCGCGGCGTGGTCGACCTGGGCAGCGGCAGCAAGGTTGGCACCATGTTCACGCATCGGGTTGGCGATGGCCCCACCAACCTCGCGGGTGGCTTTGACGCGACACTGCGCGCAGCGGATTCGCGCTTACTTGGCGAAGCCTACGCCTTGGCCAGCAGCGACGACGGCAACGCGGCGGCGGCCGGCGGTGTTGACCTGCAGTGGCGCGGGCTACTGGTTCGTCCCAAGTTGAACTACCACTTTGCGCAGGATTCGTTTCGACCAGCGCTCGGCTTTGCGCAGCGCACGGGCATGCACGACGGCGCCGTGTCGTTGACGGTGGAACCGCGCATTGGCGACTGGGGCTTGGAGAAGCTGAACTGCAGCACCAAGCTGCGCGGCGTCGCTGGGATGTCGGCTGGCAGGTTGCTCGACCGCAGCTGGGGCTGCGACTGTACGCTCATCTGGAACAGTGGCTGGACGCTCAACGCGTCCGGCGAAAGGGCTTCCATCACCGCGCTTGAGCCGTTCACCTTTGGCCGCAACGTCGCCGTGGCGGCTGGGCAGTACGAATCGAGCGGTGGCGGCGTCGAGTTCAGCAGCCCCGGCGTCGACGACGTCGTAGTTGGCTTTGGGGTTGGCACGGGCGAACTGTTCGGCGGAACGGACACCGGCGCCGGCGGCAGCCTGACTTTACTCGCAGGCCAGCGACTGCGGTTGGAACTGAGCGGCGAGTGGCACCGCATCGACATGCCCAACCCGGCCGACGACTTTGACTCGCTGGTCGTCAACGGCCGGGTGGCTGTCGGCCTGTCGCCGGATCTGAACCTGGACGGCTACGGCGGCTACAACCACGTGGCGCGGCAGCTCATCGCGCAGCTGCGGTTGCGCTGGACGTGGACCCAGGCCAGCGACCTGTTCGTGGTGTGGCAGGAAACCCTGGCCACGGCACCGTGGTCGGTCACCGCGACGAGCGTCGTGGCCAAAGCGACGTGGGCTGTGTTCTGAATTCGGCAACGGATTGAAAACGTGACTCTTCACATTTCGCCTTGGACGCCGCTGCGGGCCTGCGGCATACTATTGGCCTCGCGGCTGCCATTTCGGTGCGCCCGCAGGTGGATGATGGCAGGCTTTTCGGTGCGTTCGGCGGTGTTGTCGGTGGTAATCTCGGCTACGGCCCTGGCTGCCGTGCTGCCTGCGGCCCCCGCGGCGGCGATGACGGTGTTGCAGGTCGACCTCAAGGCGCTGGTGACGACGGCCGACCAGGTGCTGTACGGCAAGGTCGCCGGCACGCGCGTGCTCGACCGTCGCAAAGAGGGCCGCGGCGTTTGGACCGAGATCAGCCTGGACGTCGCTGAGGTTTGGAAGGGCGACGCCCGACTGGCCGGCAAGCGCTTTGCCTGGATGCACGTCGGCGGCACAACGCCCGATGGCATCACCGTCCACGTGCCCGGCATGCCGACCTTTGCGGCCGGCGAAGAGACCGTGGTCATCCTCGAGAAGAACTCGGAGTCGCACGTCGTGTCTGGTGGCCCACAAGGCAAATTCAGCGTCAAGACGCTGCCCACGGGTCAAAAAACCGTGACGCGCGAGCTGCCCGACGTCCACTTCGTGCGGCGCGACCCCCAGTCTGGTGCGATGCAGGCCGCGCCCAAGCCGGTGGCCATCGTCCGCACGCTCAACGAGTTTCGCGCCGAAGTTGCCGTCTATGTCGCAGACGCGGCGAAGGCCAGCGGTCAGTCCAAGCCGGCGCCGGCCAAGGCCGGCAGCGTCGCCAAGTAGTTCTCCCCTCCGCGCGTTTCGCCACCAGGATCCCCATGCTCGCAAGCTTCTGGCGGCGGCCTGCCCGCGCCCTCGTTCCCTTTGCGCTGGTCTTTGCGGTGGCGGTCTTCGCTGCGCCTGCGCAGGTGTGGGCGTTTGCCATCGCCACCACCACGCCGACGTCCAAAACGATCCAGCGCTGGTTTTCGAACAACGTCATGTTCTACATGCATCCGGCGTGCTCCCCTGACGTCAAGAACGACGTATGCAAGGACCAATTGCGCGCCGGCTGGAAGGGCTGGATGGCGCAGACCTGTACTGCACTCAAGTTCACCGAGGGCTACCACTGTAACACCGCGCAGGGCAAGTGCCTTTTTGACAAGAACGTGATTTGCAAAGCCGACGCCGACTGCCCTGCCGCCAACAACCTCAACGTCGCGCCGATGGGATACAACACCAACAGCCGCAACGAGTTGGTGTGGATCGAGACCAGCAACTGGAAGTTCGGCCAGTACGTCTTGGGCGTCACCTCGCCGGTGACCTACAACAACGGCGCCATTTTCGAAGCCGACATCGCCTTCAACGGCTACCAATACAAGTGGGTCGCCGACCCGGGCTCGATTGGTGGCGGGCTCATGGACATCCTAAGCGTCGCCATCCACGAACAAGGGCACTTCTTTGGGGTGCAGCACATGCTGCCGGGCTCCTACGGCGACAAAGATCCGCCGACCATGGCACCGAGCGTCGACCCGTTCGGCAAGAGCGCTTCGCTCACGGTCGATGACGGCAAAGCCATCTGCTTCTTGAATCCCAAGGACGCCACTTACAAGTGCGCCAACGACGCCGACTGCCCGTACGTCAACGAGAAAGACAAGTCCAGCGGTCAAGAATACTACGCGGCAAAGTTGACCTGCGCGTCGGGCGTGTGCGGCTTTGGTGGCAGTTCGACTACGCCGGTCGGCACATCGGACCTGGGCGGCGGTTGCGCGGGCGACAAAGACTGCAAGTCGCCCCTGTTCTGCCAACCTGCCGGCAACAAAGGCTATTGCAGTCAGCTGTGCGTGCCTCAACAGAAGAACTGCCCGACGGGCTTTACCTGCTTCGCCTACCAGGGCAAGCCGACCCAGGGCGCGTGCCTGCCAAGCTCCGGCCAGACGGTGCCGACCAAGCTGCCCGGCGAGCCGTGCGGCAACTCCGGCGAGTGCAAGTCGCTGATGTGCCTGTCGGGCGTGTGCCGCGTCAAGTGCACGCCTGCGTCGCCCGTCGAGTGCAACAAGGACACCGAGACTTGCGCGCCGATTCCGGCCACCGGCATTGGCGCCTGCGTGCCCGACGACAAGCCCAAGCTCAAGCCCGTGGGCAGCGCCTGCGCCGCGCCGACCGAGTGCGAGAACGGGCTGTGCCTCAAAGACAGCGGCACGGCCAGCACCGGTGTGTGCCGGTTGCCTTGCAAAGGCAAAGGCTCTTGCCCCGATGGCTTTGCGTGTGTGCCCCAGTCGGGCGGGTTTGAAGCGTGCATGCCGGGCAGCGACAAGCTACCCGCCGGCAGCGAGTGCAAAGCGCCGGCCGACTGCCTCAATGGCCCCTGCGTGGCTTATGGTGGCAAGCAGTTCTGCTCGCAGACCTGCAAGGCGGGCGACGCCGGTGCATGTCCCTGTGGCATGACGTGCGAAGAGTCGACCGCCGGCCACCTTTGCCTGCCCGGCAAGAAAGTTGGCTGTGCCGAAATCGGCAGCCAGTGTAGCGACACTTCCGAGTGCGTGTCCGGCGCCCTGTGCTTCGCCGGCGCCTGTCAGCTTGGCTGCGACGTGCGCAACGCCACCAACTGTGGTCCAGGCGAGGGCTGCCAGCGGGTCGAAGCCAATACACCGCAAGGTGCCTGTGTTGCCGTCGGCAAAGGTCAGCTTTCCGATGCCTGCCAGAAGGATGGCGACTGCCAGTCTTTGTTCTGCGACGTTGACGTCACCAACAACGGTGAGAAGCGCTGCCTCAAGCCCTGCGACCCCGACAACGACCAGTGCGGCACCGGCTTTGTCTGCAACGCCGTCACCGACTATGTCGGCGGCTGTCTGCTGGCCGACGCGGTGCCCAGCAAGCCGACTGCGGGGGCAGATGCCGGCGGTGACACCGGCGCAGTCGGCAACCCCGGTTTGGGTGGTGGAACCGGTGGCACGGGCGGCAACACCGGCAATACCGGTGGCGGCGGCAGTAGCGGCGGCCTGTGTGCGGCTTCGCGCTCGGCCTCTTCGTCGGCGCCATTGGCATTGCTGCTGCTGGCCATCGGCGCGGGTGCCGCGATGCTGCGGGCGCGGCGCCGTCCGGCCTAAGGGCGCGTAAAAAATCTACTCGATTTTCTACGGGCGCCCATTTGCCAGCTCAGTGGGTCGCAAGCTCGCGTCTTTGCAAGCCGACTCGCCGCTCCGCAGTCTGCCGAGGTCGAGTGAGTTATTCTTTGACATGCCCTAATCGCCAAGTCCCTACCTCATGAAGACCCTGTTCTGCCCACCCTGCGCGGGCGAAGGCGTGACGGCGCCCTTGTCCGTCTCGCTGCAGTGCGGCGCGTGCGGTCGGCAGTGGCCAGTGCTGGCCGGCGGCACCGATTTCATCGCTGTGCTGTTGCCGGACCCAGATGCGGCTGCCCGCATGGTGGGACTGGTTTCGGCCATGCTGCGCGATCCGGGGCAGTTGGCGACCTGGCTCGACAGCGGTGACGCGCTGGAAGCGGCGATGGCAGGCGGGTTGCTGACCTATGCCCAGGCGCACTTTGGTGGCTGCGCGGTGCCGCCGCTGCCGGCCGCGGACCTCGGCTGGCTGCTGCGCGCGTGGACGGACGACCTTCCGGCGGGGCCGATAGGGCTGCTCGGCTGCGCGACAGGGGGCGAAGCCTGGGCGATGCGCCACGTTGCGGCCATGCGCGACCGCACGGTCTGGCTGGTTGATGCCAACCTGGCGGCACTGGCCTGGGGCCAAATGCTTTTCGACAACGGCAGTGTGGTGCTGCCCCATCGCACCAGTGCGACGCGCATCGACTGGCGCACGACGCAGTTGCCCGAGGCGGCGCCGAACGTGCGCTGGCTGTGTGCCGACGCGCTGTTTCCGCCGTTTGCGGCCGGGTCGCTGTCGGCCGTGGTCACGCTCAACCTGTTGGATTCTATCTCAGATCCGTTTGCGCTGGTGCAGCAGGTCGAGGCGCTGCTTGCGCCGGGTGGTGTGTGGATTCTGGCCAGTCCGTGGAACTGGCAGACATCGGTGACGCCACCCAAGCGGCAGTTGGAGCGACACATCCCAGGCGAAGACGTGGATCAGGGAATCGTAGACCTCGTCACGGGTCGCACCCTGGCCGGGCTTGGCGACGGCCTGCAGGTGGAGTGGCGCGCCGACGACGTGCCGTGGCGGCTGCAGGTTCACCCACGCTTCGCGGCGCACTATCGCTTGCAGGTGGTTCGGCTGCGCAAGTCGAGTCAGTAGCCACGGCTGTTGGGCGCAATTCGCAAAGCTTCATGGCGCGCTCGACAATTGCGCACCGGCGCATGCTCCTCATTGACCCTCGTCCCACACGGCACGATACTGCGCGCCTTGCCGCCCGCCGGCGCCAGGGTTGTCGCCGATGTTCACCAACCGCACCTACACGCGCCACCCGGTTTCGCTGCGCGTCTGGGTCAACCACAACAGCAAGTGGAACGAGCACCTCAGCGTCGACGTGTCGCGGCGTGGCGTGTTCATCCGCATGGTCGACCCGCCGTTCAAGGCCTATCAGGCGGTGCCGATTCGCGTCGAGTTGCCCAGCAAACGTGTGCTCGACGTATTCGCCCAGGTCAAGCGTGTAGTGGCGAGCCAGGGCGACGCACCCACAGGCGCCGGCATTGGCGTCGAGTTCTTTGCCATCGGTGCCGAAGTCAAGAACGCCTGGGACGACTTCATCACCAGTATGCGCGCCAAGAAGTCAGGCGACCAGTTCAGCGAAGACAGCCAGAATCTGCGCGACCTGCTGCCGCCGCCGCACGTGCGCGACATGCTCAAGAAGATGCGCGATGCCGGCGAGATCGTCGAACCGCCCGCACTGCAGCGCCCGGTCAGCACAATGCAGCCGGTGATGGTTGAGGTGGCACCGGCGTCCGTCGACCGGTTGCGGCTGTTTGCAGAGCGCGTTGCGCGGGCGCAGGCGGTGTTCCTCAAGCCTAAGCACGCGGCGCACCTCAGCCAGAAGGTCCACGTCATCCTGACCCACCCCGACACTGACGAAGAGCACATCGTGTACGCCAACGTCGAGCCGGTGGTGCACGACGCCGACGGGACCTACGCGGGTGTGCAGGTGCGCTTCCACGCGTTGAGCGAGCGCGAACAGCGGTCGCTGGCCGAGTTCGTGGCGCGCACGCTACCGGAACTGGGTGAGCTGCCCGCTATGGCCATGTTTGGCGCGGCGTAACGCGTCTCACTACTGACAGTTCGACAGACCGCAGCTCGCCAGCGCTAGCGCTGCAGAGTTGCCGAGCACCGGGCCGGCGCACTGCTGCGCACACTTGTCGCCGCCTCCACACTTCTCGATGCACTCGCCCGCGGCCAACAGCGCCGGGATGCAGGCGGGGTCGTTCTTGCAGTCCTCGGTCTCTTTGGGGCACTTCTGCTCGCTGCACTGCCACGCTGCCTTGCCTTTGGCGTCGCAGTCCATCGGGCAGGTCTTGGCGGACTCATTGGCGTCGCAGGTGCCATCCGCGCACATCGAGCCCGATGGCCCGCTTGCGCAATCGACCTTGCACGCCTGCGGCGACTCAGTCGCGTCGCACTTGCCGTCGCCGCAGATGGCGCCCGGCGCGGCTTTGGCGCAGGCCTTGAAGCCACAAGCCGCCAGGGCCTTCGCTGAACTGTTGAAGTTCTGGCTATCGATGCAGGTCTGAAGGCACGGATCATCCATGCAATTGGCCAGGCACGGAATGCCGTTGCCGAGCGTGGTTACGCAACCCGTTGCGCCTAGGCAGGTCTTGAGCAGCGCCTTGCACTTGTTGCCGAGGCACGCGACGACGCCAGCAAAATCCGCATCGCAGTCTACTGGACAGGCCACCTGGTTTTCGCCCGGTGTGCACAGGCCATCGCCACAGATGTCTGCCGGCGCTTCGCAGTCTTGCGAGCAAGTCGCCCAGGTCTCCCCTGCCTCGCATACCGCGTTGCCGCACTCGGCCGGCGGGCCTGCGAGATCGGGTGCTGGCCCGGCGTCGGGCTTGGTGTCGGCCGGCTTGCTGGCATCGACAGTGGCACTGTCGAAAGGCCCGACCGTTTCGGGCGGGGAGCCAGCGTCGGCAACCGCATCTTTGAAAGCGGTGTCGACGTTGGCGTCGGCGGCGCTGTCTTTCACGCCGCCGCCGATGCTACTGTCCAGTTCGGCAAACGAGATGCTGCCCGCTGCGTCGGAGCCTTTGGACTCCATCGCAGCCTCGCCGCACCCGCCCAGGCACGTGGCGCACAGCGCTACCATGATCGCCGCACGCCCCATGCGTCCTCCGACCGGCAATCGCCTACATCTTCTCAAACTTGACGTCGTCCACAAACCAGCCGACGCCGTCGTTGTTGATGCTGTCCTTGCTGTCGAACGCGAACCGCACCTTGACTGACTTTCCGCCGACGCCGTCGACGACCAGCAGCAGTTGGTCCCAGGCCTTGGCCTTCTTGCCGTTGTCGAGTTGGAACGAGTACAGCGGCTTGGTCGCGAACTCATCGGCCGACACCTCGACGGTGCGCTGGTCAAACGAGTTGGCACCTTCGACGCCGTGGTACGACCAGAACTTGATGACCAGTTTGGCGCCGGCCGGCACGGCGATGGCTGCTGAGGTCGCGGTGCCCTTGGTGGGATCCGAGCCCGACGCCGACTTGAAGTCTTTGCCGTTGTTGAAGTTCAAGGAGCACGCTGGCGAAATCGGCGTCGGTGGGTTCGGCGTGCCGTCGATGGCCCAGCCGGTCACGCCGGTGGCGCCGGCCGGCAACATCACCCAGCCGCCCGCCTTGCCGCAGTCGAACTTGTCTTCAGAAATCAACGTGCACTTGTTGGTCGTCGCGGTGCACGCGCCCGTCTTGCAGGCGTCGCCACTGCTGCAGAGGTTGCCGTCGTCGCACGCAGAGCCGTCGGCGACATTGGTGTGCTTGCAGTCCGCGCCCTTTGCCCCTGGCGAGCACGAATCGGCGGTGCAGGGGTTGCCGTCGTCACAAATCAGCGATGGCACGGTCTTGCACCCCGCGGCGCTGTCGCATTTGTCTTGAGTGCAGGGGTTCTTGTCGTCGCAGACTTTGTCGGTGCCTTCGCAGGTGCCAAAGGTCAAGCACGCATCGTTCTCGGTGCACTGGTCCTTGTCGTCACAAGGGGTACCCTTGGCGGCGGCCTTGCCGTCACAGAAGCCAAAGTCGCACTCATCGCCGGTCGTGCACAGCTCGCCGTCGTCGCACTTGGTGCCGTCGGGCAAGTCAGTGCCCGAGCAGCTGCCGCCGTCGCACTCATCGTTGATGGTGCATGACTCGCCGTCGTCGCACGGCGTGCCCTTTGGCGCGTCCTTGCCGACGCAACCACCGCCGCTGCAAGTGTCTGGCGTGGTGCAGACGTCGTTGTCGTCGCAGGCGGTGCCGTCGGCCAGGTCCGTGCCCGAGCAGGTGCCGCTGTCGCACTTGTCGTCCTTGGTGCAGAACTCGCCGTCGTCGCAAGGCGGCGTGCCGGCGACCGGGTTGTTGTCGCAGCCGCCGTTGGGATCGCAGCTGTCGGCGGTGCAAATGTCGTCGTCGTCGCAGTCCTTGGTTGAGCCAGGCTTGCAAGCCCCGGCGGCGCAGCTGTCCTGCGACGTGCAGGCGTCGCCGTCGTCGCAGCTGGTGCCGTCCTTGTCGTTGCCCGCCTCCTTGCACGCGCCCTTGGTGCAGGCGCCAATCTTGCACTCGGCCTCGACGGCGCAAGTCTTGCCATCGGTGACGTTGAGGAAGTCACAGTTGCCGGTCGAAGGGTTGCACTTGTCGTCGGTGCAGTCGTTGTCGTCGCTGCACGACTTGGTGCTGGTTTGGCACATGCCGCCTGAGCACTTGGCGGTTGTGCACTTGTCCGAGCCCGCCGAGGCCGCGCAATCTGCGTCGGTCTTGCAGCCGCACAGTTGGTCGAAATCGGCACAGCAATCCTTGGCCGACTTGCAGACGTTGTCGCAGTAGCACGAGCCGGTCTTGGACTTGCCGCCACAGGCGCCCTGGCAGCTGCCGGGAGGGGCCGGGCCGGTGTCGCTGCCGCTGCTATCAGTGGTGCCACCGCTGTCGGTCTTGCCGCCGTCGCCGACCGAAGTCTCGCCGTCCTTGACTCCGCCGTCGCCCGTCGAAGTCTCGCCGTCTTTGGCGGCGTCGGTCGGCAGCTCGCCCGTCGCCGTGTCAGCAGCCGCATCCGCTGCGGTATCACCGCCCGTCTGTGCCGTATCCGCTGCTGTTTCGCCCGTAGTCGCGGTATCAGTTGCGGTTTGGGTATCCGCGGTCTGCGTGTCTGCCGCCGTCTGGGTATCCGCAGTCGCGGTATCGGTCACATTGCCGCCAGCGCCGCCGCCCGAAGGTGTGCTGGGCGCGGCCGTACAGGCGGCAAGCAGGCCAAGGCCAGCGGCCACAATCAACTGCTTGAACATCAACTGGTTCACATTTCCTCCGAGATCGGTGCTGCCGAAAACTGCGCGCTGCCGTGGGCCTGCCCTGGGTCCTTTGCCGGGCCGCCGTGCGTGGTCGTCGACGGTTGCGGCCGGGCGCACTGTACCGCGCCAGCGACGGCCCGGCAAGGGCGAAAACGGGCCAACAACCCGTGATTACTGCGCGGCAAGACGGTAAAGGCCCAGCCGAAAATCAGCGCGGTTGCCGTAGTAGCCATACTCGTTGTCGCCGCGATGGGGCGTCGTCCGTTGCAACACCGGCAGCCAGCTGTGAGCGCTCAGGATTTGGCTGCAGCTGGCCAGCATCGGCGAGGACGAAATGCCCGCCGCGCGGCCGGCGGCGTGCATGGCGAAACACCGGTGGTCCACGACAAGGTACGTGCCGGTCGCGCAATTCGGATAACCAACGTGGCTCCAGCCTTCAAAACCGTAGAAAGTGCCGTCGCGGTGCGGCGGCCGCAGCAAATAGGCGGGAAAGGCCCGCTGGGTGCGGTGGGCCGGCGGCGCGTCACCCATGTCGATGGCGACGACACACGACCCGGCCGCAGGCAGCTGCGCAATCGCGTCGCCCAAGAACTGCTCGGTATCGTCTTCGTTGCTGCGCGCTAGCAGCTTGCCTGCACCTGGCGCTGCACTTGCCAGCCACAACAGCGCGCCCATGACTAGCCACGCGCGCGCCCGCAGCCACGGCAGGCGCGCCGCCGCCGCGCAAGCCGACCAGGCGGCCACCACCGTGAGCAGTTCCGCCGCGCCCGCGTGCAAGCGTGGCACCGACGTGCGCGGCAAGTCGACCACCGTCAGCAGCATCCAGCCTGTCGTCACGGCCAGCAGCGCAAGGCGCAACCGCCGGCCCTCGCTGAGCGCAAGCCCCGCCAAAGCCAGCGCAGTCGTCACCACGGGAAAGAGGTCGGGCTGCAACGGCAGCGCCAGGTCGACTAGGCGCATCGGCGCGGCGAGCCAGAAGTCCTTGCCAAGGTCGGGCACCGAGCCGGCGCTTTGCTCCAGCGCGATCGATCGCCGCAGGTGCAGCAGGTGCGGACCCACCAGCAGCAGCCAACCCAAAGCCAGCGTGGCCAGGGTTGCCCGCCAGCCCGTTGTCGTCCGGTGCCGCCACGCCACCACCAGACCAAGCACAGGCACCACCGCAACCAGCTCAGGCCGGCTCTGCGCCGCCAGCGCGAAAAAGACCAGCGCACCGACCGCCCAGCGGCGGCGGCCTGAGGCCAGCGTTTCATCGAGCAACAGCGCCCCGGTCAGCAGCCACAGCACCGCGGGGACAAGCGGGCTCTCCGTGCGACCGTCGAGGACAAGCGCCGGCGTCAGCGCCACCAGCCATGCGGTCGTCGCCACGGTCCCTGCGGGCGGGCGCCATCGCGCGACCAGCGCCGGCAACGCGACCAGAATCATCAACGCACACACGGTGTTGACCATCACCATGGTCTGGTGGTCTGGCGCGGTCGCTGCGAAAGCCATGCGGTACAGCACCATCGGCGCTGCTCCTGCGCGCGGCACGTGCACGAAGGCCGCCACATCTTCCGCGAGGCGGTAGGCGCTGAACACCATGACGAGTTTGTAGGGCAAGGCCAGCCGAACGACGGCGCCCACGGCGACGGCCGACCACACCCACCAGGCTTCATCCGGCGGCAGGCTCCGAATCGAGCGGACGGCTAGCGGCGCGGCGGCAAAAAAAAACCGGCGCTGGCCAGCAGAAGCACCGCGCAGACGCCGACCTGCACGCGATCCAGGCCTGACAGCCAGGTCCACTGCGCCGCAAACGTCGTCGGCGCCCGCAAAGTAGGCCGCAGGTCGCCTGGATCGGCGGTGGTGCGGGCTACCACGGGTGTCACGGCCAGCGTCACGACCGGCGCCAACATCGCGGTAGACAGGACCAGCATGGCGATAGCGGCCAGCGCGCGGCGCCGCTTGCGCCAGACCAGCCACCCAAGACTGAGCAGGGCAAGAACGGCCAGCACGCGCGGCACCCAGTAGCCCGCGAGCCGCAGATTGCCGTGCAAATCAAGGCACTCTTGGATGTCGCGCGCATCGCGGCAGGCCTGCAGGTCGTCGATCATCCGGGCGACCTTAGCTTCTTTGGGCGCGTAGGTTTCTCGCGACCCGGCGGTCATTTTGAGGTAGGTCTGCAGGTCGGCGAGCGCGGCGTCGGGTGTTTTTCGGGTGCGAATCACGGCCCGGCAGTAGTAGATGTCGGGGTCGGTCTTGCCCAGGTGCAGCGCCCGCTCGATGCGCGTCTCGGCCTCGGCCTGGTTGCCGAGACGGTAGTGGTTCATGCCGGTGTAGATGAACTGGCGCGGCTCTTGGGCAAACGCGGTCTCGGAGCGCGCAAGGTAGCGATTCGACTCGGCCCAGTGGTCGGTGTGGTGCAAGATGGTGCCGACGATGAAGGCCGACACGGGCTCACTCGGATCAGCGTCGGAACGCTTGCGCTGCAACGCCAGCGACGGTCCGTTGTCGGCAACATCGAGGTAAACGCGGGTGATATCGAGTACCAGCGCCTTGTCGAGCCGCGCGCCGCGGTAGTCCAAGGCATCGATGATGCGCAGTGCCTCGTCAAACCGCTGAAGTTCCTTGTACAAGTGTGCCAGGTGGATGGCGACCGCGACGTCCTTGGGATGGTCTATAGCGGCGCGTTCAAGAAAGGGCAGCGCCTGCGCGCCAACGCCAGCCCAGCGAGCCACCCGTGAGGCGGCGAGCGCGATGCCTACGCATTCGGGCTCTGGGCCTTGAAAGCCGCGCAGCACCCTCAGGGCAGGCGTTGGCTGGTTGCGCAAGGCCAGGTCCTCGGCAACCCCCTCGACCAGCGGGCACGCCGCTTTGCGCAGTGACGGTTGCTTTGCCAGTTCAGCAAGGCCGGCTTGCGCATTGGCTTCTTGACCCAGCGCAAACTGGGCGCGCGCCAGAGCAACTTGCCCCTCGACGGCAGTCACGGTGGCTGCGAGGTCGACGGCAGCCTGTGCGCGAGCTGGCGTTTCCGCATGGTCGACTGTCTTCAACACGGCTGCCACGCCTGCGTACACCCAGGCCTTCTCGACAGCACCGAGGCGTTCTGCCGCTTTCCATGCGTCGAGCGCCAACTGGGCAGCTTTGTTGGGGTCGCGACTGCGCGCGGCGTCCGCTGCGGTGCCGAGCAAGTGTTGGGCCTGCTGCGGCGGCTCAGCCCCACGGACGGGAGGCGGAGGCTCACCCTTGGCTGGCGCCGACCACTTGAACTGGCTCTCCAGCGCACCGACTTGCTTGGCCAGCGCGGCGACCACCGCGGAAACGGCCTCGTCGGTAGGGCCGCCGTCCGACAGCACCTGCAAGGCAAACCTGTCGGTGACGGCAACAGGGGTGGCCCGGGCGCTGTCCTTGTGGACAAGCTGCACCCGCAGTTGCTTCGCCGCCGCGGGTGTGTAGCGCGCGACGACGGCATTGCCGCTGATCTCCGCGCCGAGCAGCGCGACGCCAGCCGGCCAGGTCGCATCGGGCGTCAGCATCCGCGTGACCAGGTCTTCCTGGCCCGGCGGGATGACATGCGCCAGAACGGCCGAGGCGTCTGTCGGCAGATCGACCGCCCGAACCGGCGTTGCCAGCGCGCTGACGGCCAGCAGCACAGCGAGGCGGGGCAGGGCGATAGTGGCGCGCAGCGTCATGGGAGTCCGCGCCGCAAGTAATGGCGCTCTGCGGGCTTATAGCCACAGGCACCGCAAGCGGCAAGGGCAGTGCGCGACAGCTAGACGACCTGGCAGGCCTGGCCGAAAGCGAACCGTGGCCCGCGCGGATAGAGCTTGGCCGGATCGCCGTAGCCCAGGTTGCACAGGAAGTTGGTCTTGCACGAGCCGTCGGCAAAGAAGGCCGCGTCGACCTTGGCGCCGTCAAAGCCGTTCATCGGCCCGACGTCCAGACCCAACGCGCGCGCGGCCAGCATCAGGTACGCGCCCTGCAGGCTGCAGCCCTGGTGGCCCAGGCGATCACGCCCTTCTGGCGGCATGCCGGCGACGATGGTGTGCATCTGCGGCACGGCCGGAAACAAGAACGGCAGCTGGTCGTGAAAGTCGACGGCCTGCGCCACGATCGCGGTCACCGGCGCCGCCATCGTTTGGGGCACGTTGCCGGGCGCCAGGCACGGCCGCAGCCGCTCTTTGGCGTCTGGCGACACCACAAACACTACCCGCATGGGCTGCGTGTTGGCCGAAGTTGGCGCCATCTTGGCGAGATCGTACACCTGCTCCAGCAGGTCAGCGGCAACGGGCCGATCGGTCCAGGCATGGTGGGTACGGGCGGCACGGAACAGCAGGTCGAGTCCATTGGCGTCCAGGGTCATACTTCCTCTTTTGGCAGGCGTTGATGGGAATGCCGCGCGACCGTGGCGCCGCGCAGCGGTCCGAGCATGCCACGAATTGGCCGCGACTGGTCCGAACGGGCGCCAAAAGGTGCGCAGCCATCGACAATTGGCGGTCAGCGATCCACCATTGCGGTATGACGACCCTACCCGACACCGACGCCACTGAACTCGCCCGCCGCATCGCCCAAGGCGAACTGTCCGCCGCCGAAGCGGTAGGCGCCGCCATCGACGCCACCGAGCGCGTCAACCCGCAGCTCAACGCCGTCGTGCACAAGATGTATGACGATGCGCGACGATTGGCCGGCTCTGGCACGCTGTCCGGCCCGTTCGCGGGCGTACCGATGGCGGTCAAGGACTTTGACGGGTTTGTCGCGGGCGCGCCGTTTACAGCCTCGACGCGGTTTCTCGACGGCTTCGTGCCCAACCGCGACGCCGAGGTCATCGCACGGCTGCGGCGGGCCGGCTTCGTGTTCATCGCCAAGACCAACTGCCCCGAGCTGGCGATCCTTGGGACTACCGAGCCCGAGTGGCGCGGCGCCGCGCACAACCCCTGGAACCTCGACCACACGACTGGCGGCTCCTCGGGCGGCTCGGCGGCGATCGTCGCGAGTCGCGCAGTCCCCTTGGCCCACGGCGGCGACGGCGGCGGCAGTTTGCGGATCCCGGCCAGCGCTTGTGGCGTCGTCGGCTTGAAGGCCACGCGCGGGCGCATTCCGACCGGTCCAGACATGGGCGAGGGTTGGGGCGGCTACGTGCAGTTCGGCGTACTGACCCGCAGCGTGCGCGACACCGCTGCGTTGCTCGACGTGCTGGCGGGGCCGATGGCGGGCGATCCGTACGCCGCCCCGCACCACGAGGGCACGTTTGCGGCCGAGGCGGGCAGGGCACCGGGCAAGCTGCGGATTGCCTTCACCACGCAGTCGTTCTTTGGCAAGGCGACTGACCCGGCCTGCGCTGCGGCAGTCACGCAGACCGCAGCGTTGCTCACGGAACTAGGACACAGCGTCGAAGAGGCCACGCCGACCTATGACCGCGACGCGCTGGTGCGCGCCTACCTGGTGCAAGTCGGGGTGGGCATCGCCGCAGAAATCGACGACATGGCCCACTGGACCGGCAAGACGCCGCGTCCGGGCGACTTCGAGCCTGGCACCTGGTTTTTGCGGCAAGTCGGCCAGGCGATGAGCGGTCTGGATCTGCAGCGGGCGCGCGACGCAGCGCAGGCCGCGGGTCGCGCGATGGGCGAGTTCCACCAACGCTATGATGTGCTGGTGAGTCCCACGTTGGCTCACCCGCCGGCGCGCCTGGGGGAACTGGGCGTCAAGCCGTCGGAGCGCTTAGGCCTTGCGGTGTTGCGCACAGTGCCGCTGCGCGCGGCGATCGAGTCGGCGCTGGCGCAGCTGGCCGCCAACAACTTTGAGAAGACGCCGAACACCCAGATTTTCAACCAGACTGGGCAGCCTGCAGTCTCGCTGCCGCTGCATTGGACCGCCGACGAGTTGCCGATTGGCGTGCAGTTTTCGGCGGCCTGCGGCGGCGAGGGGCTGCTGCTGCGGTTGGCGGGGCAGTTGGAAGCGGCGCGGCCATGGATCGGGCGCAAGCCCAAGGTGTGCGCTGTCTAGCGCCAGGGCAAACGCATGAATTTCCAGACTCTCAAAGCCACGGTGGCGTTGCGCGCGTTCGGGTGGGCCAAGATTCCCATGATTGCGTCGCTGCAGCCGACCGTTGTCGAGGCCAGCGAAACGCGGCTGGTCATCAAGCTGCCGCTGACCTGGCGATCGCGCAATCACTTGAAGTCCATGTACTTTGGCGCACTGGCCGTGGGCGCTGACTGCGCTTGCGGGCTGCTGGCCATGCAGTTCGTCGAGCGGCACAAGAAGGCCAAGATCTCGCTGCTGTTCAAGGACTTCTCGGCACAGTTCCACAGGCGGGCCGACGGCGATGTGCACTTTTCGTGCGATGCTGGCACCGAGATCCGCGAGTTGGTCGAGCACGCGGCGCGCACCGGAGAGCGCTGCAACCTCGGCGTGACGGTGCTAGCCACCGTGCCCAAGAATGGCCCGGAGCCGGTGGCGACGTTCGTGATGACGCTGTCGCTCAAGGCGCGCGGGCAGATCGGCTAAGCGCGCTGTCAACGGCCGCCGCCTCTGCTACGCTTGCCGCCCGCCCCCGCCGCGCTGCTGCGCCCACCTGGAGTTCCATGCATCTGTTGACTCGCCGCACGGCCTTCGCCGCTGCCTTGTTGTATTTTCCCGCTTGTGCTGCTTCAGCCCCGGCTGCGTCGACAGCGACTGCGGACGCGTCAGCGACCACCGACGGCGCGGCAACGGCCGATGGCGCCGTGGGCGGTGATGCCGCGGCGGGCGGTGGGGACACCAGCGCCGGAGAAACCGCGACGGGCAGCGACGCCAGTGCAGACGCAAGTGCGGACACGGCCAGCAGCACCGGCACCCCGTTTGGCGTCGGGTTGCTCAAAGTCGAGGTCGCCGGACCCGGTGGCCGCAAGCTGCCGACGTCGATCTGGTATCCGACTGCGGTCGGCGCCAAAGGCACTGCGGTCAGCTACGGCTTTGGGTTGTTTCCGTCGCCGCTTGGTGCGCAGGAGGGCGTAGCGCCGGCCAAGGGCCCATTCCCGACCGTCGCCTTCAGCCATGGCAACCAGGGTGTTCCCGAGCAGTCGGTGTTCTTGACCGAAGGCCTTGCGGCGCGCGGCTACGTGGTGGTGGCACCGGAGCACATCGGCAACTCGTTCACCACCTTCGACGAGAAGCTGTTTGCGGCGGTGACGCTGTGGCGCCCCAAGGATCTGTCCGCCGCCGTCGATCGCTTGACCAAGCCGCAAGCCGGCGACCCGCCGTGGTTGGCCGGCTTGGCCGACACCGAAAAGCTGGCCGTTACCGGTCACTCGTTCGGCGGCTACACCAGCCTCGCTTTCGCCGGCATCGTGGTCTCGCCACCGGCCTCGGCGATGCCCAAGTGCGAGGGCGTGGCCAAAGGCGACCCGGTCTGCGATGCCGTCGCGGCCGCGGGTCCGCCGCCGTGGAACCTGGGTGACCCGCGCTGCGACGTGGCGATTCCCCTGGCCCACGCGCTGACGGCCGGCTTCGACGTCAAAAGCCTTGCCGGCCACAAGGTTCCGATCGTGCTGGCCGCGGCCACCGGCGACAAGCTGACGCCGTACAAAGCCGAAGCCGAGGCGGCCTACAAAGCGATGCAGCCGCCCAAGGCGCTGTTGACCCTGACCGGTGGCGACCACTTCAGCTTTGCGCAAGCCTGCGAACTGGCCGCGGTCGCGCCTGCGAACCTCAAGGCGGACCTGGAGAAGCTGTGCAAGCCGGGCGCCGTGCCCACGATTGCCGACAGCCACACCGCAACGCTGTTCACCACGCTCGCGGCATGCGACCTGTACCTCAAGGGCGACGAGGCGGCGCGCGCGACGTTTGCCAACGGCTCGTTCGCCGGACTCAACGGCATCTCGATGGCCAGCGAGGGCATTGTCAAGTAGGCGCTACGCCTGCGCCGATTGGGCCTGTGCTGGGCGGCGCCGCTGGAGACAGCTCTTCTTCGATTCCAGCTAGTTCGGCGCCCCAACACACCCACTTGCGCAGTCCGGCGGCCTCGGCCTGCGGGCCAAACGCAACGAATCGTGGGCGCCGCTGCTGCACGACCGGAGCAACAGTTCACAGTGCCATGGCAATTGCTGCCTCGCGTGCAGTCACCAGTGCAGGTGCGACGCGACAGCCGAACACAGGATCAAGCAGGCGAACCGCGTCGCCGACAGCTGCAGCCCAAACATGGTCATGCAAGCTCAGGCTGCGTCCGGCTTGTGCAGACATCCGCCGCAAGGGTTAGCCTTTCGCCGGGGTACCAGCGTGGCGGCGGTCACTGTCAGCGCAATGGACAGCCTGTGACTCGGAAACGGTGTACGGATATGCCCAATGGTCCCAGGGCTATCGCAAGAAACCAGCCGTCCCTGGCCCTGGCCCTGAGCCTGAGCCTGACCGCCACAAGTATGGCTGCCTTTGTCTGGCGGAACCCCGCGGCGGCTGTTCCTGAAAGCCATACAGTGCCTGAGCCTGCGTGGTCCGGTCAGTCTGCTGCCAGTCTGGCGTTTGTCGTCGGTTGTCACCTGACCACGTTCACGCGGTGTTTTCGAGGGTCAGCCGGCTTCGCCGGTCAGAAACAGGGACAGGTTCAGGTTCAGCGTCAGCGGCGACATCGTCGGGATTGCGCGGGGTCTGCTATCTTGCGATCGCCCTGCCAATGGTCCCCCCAATACTTGCGCCTCAGCAAAAATTCTGCGTAATCAACACCTGACCGTCGGCGGTCACCGCAATGCCGATCGCCTCGGTCAACCACGCCGGCTGCAACAGATTGGCCTTGTGTCCCGGCGAGTTCCACCAGCCCTGCACGGTCTCTTCGGCGAGTTCGGCCGCGGTGCGTACCGTCTCGGCCTCGCGGCGGCCATCGGACCAAATGCGCCAGCGCGGCACCCGGTGGACCAGCGCCAGGTTCTCGCCGCCAGTCAAGAAGCGCCCCGGGCCATTGGGCGCGCGACAAACGTACCCAGCCCGCGCATAGCGATCCGTGACTTGGGTGCCGTCGGGGGCGTCGTGCGAAAAATAGCGCTGCTTGCGCATGTCGATGCTGTGGGCGGTGGCAATCGCGGCGAGTTCTGCGTTCCACGCCAGCTGCGACAGCCCGTGCCGCGCGCGAATGGCGTTGACGCGGTCGTGAACCTGCCGCGCGACGTCGGCGAGGTCGAGCGGGCCAAGGGCATCCACTACGGCGGTCGCAGCGGGGTCAGCCTCAGGAAAGGGCTTGGCACAGCCAGAGCCGAGCGCCAGCGCCGCCAACAGTGGCCAGCAAGCAGCTTGCCAGCCGCGCCGCGAAAATCGCTTGTGCATCGCGGTCATGCGGGCTCCTGCTGGGGCGCGGCCGACAATGGCCACAGGCGCAGTTCGACGATCTGGCCGGCGGTTTGTTTCAGAACCTCGAATTCGCACCCATCTTCGGGGACCTGCACGCGGTCGCCGACCTCGGGGATTCGTCCCGACCGCGCGATGACCAAGCCCGCCACGGTGCTCCACTGCTGCGATTCCGGCAGGTCTCGGCCATAGTCTCGGTTGACGTCGCGCACCGGCGCGTTGCCGTACAGCACCAGGCCGCCGTCACTACAGCGCTGGATAAGCCACGACTCAGCGAGGTCGTCCTCTTCGATCTCGCCGACCAGTTCTTCGAGCAGATCCTCAACGGTCACCAAGCCGACAAGGCCACCGTGCTCATCGACGACAGCCGCCATCGGGCAGTGCTGGGCTAGCAGCTTTTGGAGCAGGTCCGGAGCCGGCATCCTCCAGGGTGCGACGACCACCGGCCGCAGTAGCGCCGACACCGCCGGCGGCTGTGCTTTGAGGCGCGCAGCCAGCACGTCGCGGGTGCGGAGGTACCCCACCGGCTGGTCCAAGACACCCCGAAAGGCGAGCAGGCGCGTATGCGTCGTGGCCAACGCGGCCGCTACCGCCTTCTCGAGGTCGCTGTCCGCGTCGACGGCGTCGATGCGCTTGCGCGGCACCACCACCGACTTGGCGGTCAACTGCGCCAGTTCCAATGCGCGTCCGGCAATGCGGCCGCTGGTGGGTTCGACGGCGCCGACCGCCGCCGCCTCCTCGAGCAGGATTCGCAGCTCTTCGCCTGACAGCCGCGCCTCAGTGAAAGTGGTCTTGTCGTGCACGAGTCCCAAGAACAGATTCGAGGTCTTGGCCAGCAGCCAGCTTGCGGGGCGCAGCACCTTGCTCCAGACCAGCAGCCACGGGCCCATCGCCAGCGACCACTTGTCGGCGGACCGCAGCGCGAGCGACTTGGGGATGAGCTCGCCGAAAACCAGCGACATGAAGCTGATGCTTGAGACCACCAGGCCGAACGAAAGCCACTCCGCCCAGAAAGCGCTGAAGCCCTGCTGACTCAGCCACCCGGCAAAGCGCACCACGTACTGCTCGCCGCTGTATGCCGCCGCCGCGGCGCTGACCCCAGTGATGCAGATCTGCACCGTCGCCAGAAACACCTCGGGGTTGGCGCGCAGCTGCTGGACGGCAACCGCACGGTGGCTGCCTTCGTCGACCAGTTCTTTGAGGCGGGCGCGCCGCACCGACAGCACCGCAATTTCGGCCGCAGCGAACAAGCCGTTGGCGAGAACCAGGGCGACGATGAGGAGGAACTCGGTCATGCGCTCAATCCGGCAGGGTCCAGACTCGGTCAGTCTACCGCAGACTTTCGCGGGGGTCAGGTGCCCGCATGGGCTGCTGCAACATGGCGTCGACGCAACAGCCGCTGTCCCCGACTACTTGCCGCCCGGCAGCACGGTCAAACCGCGGCTCGTCCACACCTTGCCCGTGGCATCGACGATGACCCCTTTGGCCCGGCGCGCGCCGATGGCGTCCAGCCCCGCCTGCCCGCCAGCGATGAAGGCCCACTTGGTCAGGATCTCGGCGTCGGTTGCGCTCGTGGCTAGCACAGTTGCACTTTGGCTTGCCTTGGCCGGCCAGCCGGTCCGCAAGTCGAGAATGTGGTGATAGCGGACCCCGTCCAGGAGGGCGAAGCGCTCGTAGTCGCCGCTGGTCGAAAACGCAGCGTCGTGCACCAGCACCACCCCCAGCAGCCTGGCCTTCTCGCGCGGATGGGCGATGCCGATGCGCCAGGGTCGGCTGCCATTCTGCCCGGCGCAGAACAGGTCGCCGCCCGCCTGGACGGCAAAGTTGTCGAAGCCCTGCTTGCGCAAAAGTGCCACCACGCTGTCGACCGCCGCGCCTTTGCCGATGCCGCCCAGGTGCAGCGCCATGCCCGGCTTGCCCAACTGGATCGTCTGCGCTTTGCCGTCGACCACCACGTGCTTGTAGCCGACGCACGCCAGCCGAGCCGCAACTTCGTCCTGAGTAGGCAGTTTGCGCAACTGAGTCGGTTCATGGCTGCCCGGCGGCGTATCGAACTGCCACACCTCGCCGAGCGGCGCGAAGGTAATGTCGAACAGGCCGCCCGACTGCTCACTGGCCTTGAGTGCGGTCTGCACCACGGCGAGCGTCTCTGGCGCAACGCGCACTGGCTTGCCCGGAGCGGCGTTGACTCGGCTGACGTCGCTCTGGGGTCGCCAGTTGGACCACAGCGCCTCCAGGCGCGCGAACTCGCTGGCGACGGCCTGGGTCGCGGCCTGGGCGGCATCGCCGTCCCCGTCTTTGGCCCGCGGGCAGATGGTGGCGCGGACTTTGGTGCCCATCGCGACCACGTCCAGGTGTGCGGCGTTGGCGCAGCCGGGTCCTTCGTCGGTGGCGGAGGCGGGCAGGGCAGCGGCAAGGAGGCCGCAAGCCATCGCAACGAGAATCGTTTTCATGGCTTGACTGTCAGCCGGCCTGGCGCAGCGACCGGGTCGGATAGGCGCGCATGATGATGCGCAACTCTTCGGCGAACACGGCCAGCGCGCCGCGCGTGCACACAAAACGCAGGCCCTCAAAGCCGTCGCTGTGCGTCAGGCGATCCCCGCGCCAGTGCTCGAGCACATCGTGCGGCGGTGGCCCGGTAATCGGCGACAGCAGCGCCGTCACGTGGATGAGGTCGGCGCGGTCGTTGGCTCGGCGCACCCACAAGTGCAAACCGGAGTCGAAAAAGCGCGGCAGCCACAGTGCCCGTTGATTGGCCGCGAGCTGATCCAGGTGCGCGGCCATGCCGAGCAGTTCCCAGGTCGCCAATCGCGTGCGCACGACCCGACCTGGATGGCCCGGCGACACCAGCCGCGCGCTCACCACCACCCAGTTCAAGTCGTACAGATTGTCGGCATTGCCGAACTGATAGCGCTGCGGCAGCAGCACCAACCGGCCGCGCAGGTTCACGCTGGTCAGCGTGGCCATGGCGCCGCTCCCCGTGGTCCGCGCGCGCTGGTCACGTCGCCCTCCACTCGGTGCGCACCCATTGTCCGGCGCCGATAGCGCGGATGGTGGCCTCTACAGCCGCATGGACGCGCCGCCGGTCCTCGTGCTCAAACGTCAGGCGCAGCTTGTAGTCGTGCGCATCGAGCACCGGATAGCTGCCGATCTCGACATCGGCGTGGTCCGCCACCACCCGGTCGATATGGGCGACGGCGTGCCACTCTTCGATCTTGAAGTAGGCCGTCGCCAACTCGTGCCGCCGGGCGCCCGCAGCGCGGACCAGCTGCTCAATCTGGGCGATGTTGCGGGCCACCAGCGCCGGCACGCCGGGCAGCACGTACACGTTGCGCATGCGAAACAGTGGCCAACGTCCCGCCACCGGTACGATTTCTGCGCCTTCGGGCAGCAGCGCCAACCGCTCTTGCTCGGCGGTCAGCGGCGCGCCCAAGTACGCGGTGACCTTGTTCGCGAGGTCGTTGTTGCGCGCCATTGCTACACCGAAAGCCTGCGCGACGGCGTGCCAGGTGCAGTCGTCATGGGTTGGACCGACGCCGCCGGTCGTGACGACGAGGTCAAAGCGCGCCGCGAAATCGGCGACGACTGTCGCGATGCGGTCGCGGTCGTCAGCCAGGACCGCAAGTTCGCCCACGCGCAGGCCAAGCTCTGAAAACCGCTGCAGGATGTGCGGGCCGTTGGCGTCGCTAACCTTGGCCGACAGCACCTCGTTGCCGATGACGACCACCCCCGCCGAGATGCGGCGCGCTTGCGCGTTGGGGGAGGGCGCCGCGGACATTCAACCCTCGCCAGGGAGCAGACAGCGCACATCGGCAAACTTGCCCGTGTTTTGGATGTCGGAAGCCGTGCGCGCGAAGCCAAGTACCCAGCTGCCGTCGAACCGCCGAGTGCCGAAGGGCAGTAGCCCTAGCTTTTTCATGTACTTCCACTCGTGCGGCGTCGCCCAACTGCGGGCTTCTTCGTAGCTGGGCCACGGCGAACCTTCGCGCCTGCCGCAGTGCGGGCAGTAGTCGATAGGGTCGGCGGCCAGAACGTAGTAGCCGTGCATGCACGAATAGCAAGACATGTCGAGGACTTCGACCTTCTTGCCCTGGCGATCGACGTAGCCGCCGCGCTCGTAGTCGATCTCGACCGTGCGGGTCTTGCCGATGGCCGTGGTCTCGATTCCGCGTAGCAGGCCCATGCCGCACCAACGTGGCGGCCGTGGGCGCCACCTGCGGGCAGTCTAGCCCATTGCGCGACGCGTCGGCCAATTGCCGGCCGGGTTGTCGAGCAATCGCCTAGAATTCCTTGGTTTCGCGCGCCCGCTTGTCGAGCACGGCCAGCAGCGACACCGCCGACAGGAACAAGATGTTGGCGTAGAACAGCCACAGCATCAGCGCCAACACGCCCGTCAGCGCGCCATATACAGCATCCATCTTGACGACGGTCGTGACATACAGCGTGAACAGACGCTGCCCGACGGCCCACACCAGGCCAAAACCCAGCGCGACGAGTGCAGCCCGCCGTCGTTTATGCAAACGCGCCGACCACCGCACCATCAGGTAGAACACCACCGCGACTGGAAACGCCTGCGATGCCGCCGCGACGGCGTCCATCACGCTCAGCCAGCCAAAGCTCAGCGTCTTGACCGCCGTGTTGGCGACGTGCACGCCCCACATCAGCAGCGGCCCGAACAGGTTCAGAAGCAGCGCCAGGACCATCGCCACCGCGACCAGCAGCGCCATCACGCCAGTGGCCCGTACGGTGTGCCGCCGCTTGCGCCCGAAGATGTCGCGGATGGCGTCGTCGATGCGCCCAAACACGCCAAGGCCGAGCCAAACTGCTGCCACAAAGCCAATGATGCCGTGCGCGGTGCGGTGCTTGACCATGGCCGTGGCGAAGTCGGCCGGATTCCAGGTCACCCCCGGCAGCGACTGCTTGAGCCACAGCGCCACCTGGGCGAGCGCCTTGCCCTTAACGTGCAGATCGACGCCGGTCGCTGATCCGGCGCTGTCGACGGCCGCGAGCACGAAACCGAGGGCGCTAAAGCCTGCGAACAGCGACGGGACGGCCGCCAAGATCGCAAAGAACGTCAGCGATCCCGCCCGGTCGAAAATCGAAATGCGCTCAGCGACTTCAAGCATGTCGGCCAGCACCGGCGCGCGCCAGCGCAGCCAGGCCCGGGCGAATTCGGCCAGGTTGAGCAGCGTCGGCAGCGGCGGCGGCAGCGTCATCGCGATCAGCGTAGCACGGACCGGCGGCGATGAGGATGAGCGGCAAAGACCACGTCGTCACACGCCCCGCTTGCCCCGGCGCCGAAAAGCCCTGATCCTACGCCGCCGACCTGGAGCCACGCCCATGCCCGCCCCCATCGACCTGCGCAGCGATACAGTCACCCGTCCGTCCGCAGCCATGCGCGCCGCCATGGCCCAAGCAGAGGTCGGCGACGACGTATTCGGCGACGATCCCACCGTACAGGCGCTTGAGCGCGCGGCAGCGGCGCTGGTGGGCAAGGCGGCTGGCCTGTTCGTGCCGAGCGGGACCATGGCCAATCAGCTGGCAATTCGGGTGCACTGCCGATCGGGTGACGAGGCCGTCGTTCACACCGGCAGCCATATCATGAACTACGAAGGGGGCGCGGCGGCGGCGTTGTGGGGTGTCACGTTGCGCGCGGTAACGAGCGACGACGGCACGCTGCCCCTCGACCAGCTTGCGGCCGCATTGCACACCGAATTCGACAACCACCTGGCGCCGACGCGGCTGGTGTGCGTCGAGAATACCCACAACGGCTGCGGCGGTGTGGTGGTAGATCCGACCCATACCGCGGCCATCGCGGCGCTGGTTCGCCCCCACGGTATCGCGATGCACTTGGACGGCGCGCGGCTGGCCAATGCGGCGGTGGCGTCTGGGCGGTCGCTGGCCGAGATCGCGGCGCCGTTCGACACGGTGTCGCTGTGCCTGTCCAAGGGCCTGGGCGCGCCCGTCGGCAGCGTGCTGTCCGGGTCCGTGGAGCAAATCGGCCGAGCCCGCCACTGGCGCAAGCGGCTGGGCGGCGGCATGCGGCAGGTCGGCATCCTGGCCGCCGCAGGGCTGTACGCCTTGCAGCACAACCTGCAGCGCATGGGCGACGACCATCGGCGAGCTCGCCGGCTGGCCGAAGCCATTGCGGGCGAAGCGACGCTTGCTGTTGACCTGAGCAAGGTCCAGACCAACCTGGTGTTTTTCGACATCGCAGAGACCGCTCTGCGTGGGCGACCGATCGCGGAGCTGCGCATGCAACTGACCCGGCAGCTGCGCGAGCGCGGCCTGTGGGTTTCTGGTGGCGCGCATCGGTTGCGTGCGGTGACCCACCTGGACGTAGACGACGACGGCATTGACCGGGCTATCGCCATCGTGCGCGAAGCGGCCCGCGAACTGGTTTGACGGCGCGGCGCAAGCGACCTACCGCACCACCAGCACCGCAACAGCGCCCGCAAAGGCCAGCGCCGCACCAGCCCAACGTTGCGCCGGAATCAGATCGCCAGACATGGCCGCGAGAATTAGCGCGAACACCGTGCCCATCTGGTTGAGCAGCGCGGCCCGCGTCGCTTCGGCTGTGTACTTGAAGCCGCCCATCCACAGCAGCATCGAGATGAAGGTGCCGATGATGGTGGCCGGCAGGATCAGGCGCCACACCGGCTGCGGACGCAGTAGTGCTACAGAGTGGTGCAAGCGCCCGGCGACACCGTCCCAGGCCACCAGGATCACCGTGCCGGCAATCAGGCGCACCGTGGTCGCCTCGATCAGGTCACTGCGGCCCAGCGCAGGCTTGGCTACCACCACCGCGGTCGCAGTAGCCAAAACACCCAGAACGCAAAAAGTGATGCCAAGGCGATCCGCGGGCGGCGTCCCGGGCGTCGGCCGCTGCCACGACAGTAGCCCCAGCCCGGCGACGACCAGCGGCGCGCCAAACAACACGCCGCCCTGCAGCGTCTCGCCCAGGATCAGCTGCGACAGCACGGCCACGGTCGGCGCGTAGGTGCAGTCGGTGACGGCCGCGACGCTGGTGCCGACGCGCTGGAGGCCCAAGAAAAACAGGGTGTCACCGAGCGACAGACCCAGCGCCGCTGAGGCGACCAGGGCAACCCAGTCTGCCGTGGAGCGCTGCCAATCGAACGACCGCCCGGTCGCCGCCATCAGCACCAGCAGCAGCGCCGACGCGATGACGTTCTTGTAGATGTTCAGGGCCTTGGCATCTACGGCGCCCGCGCGGCGGAACAGCCACACCGCCGCCGCCCAGCACACGGCGCACGACAGCGCCATCGCTTCTCCGATCATCTACTTGCAGAACACGGACTTGTCGGTGCAGCAGTCCCCACTCGACGCGCAAAAGTCGTCGCAGTAGCACTCTTTGCCGCTCGCCAGCTTGGCCTTGCCGCCACAGTTGCCTTTGCAACCACCGCCGCAGTCCGAGGGGCACGCCGCTGCCTCGCCCGCGCTGCACTGGTCGTCGCCGCAGGTGCCGCCGCAACTGCCACAGTCGCCCGCACAGCTGCCGCACGTCTCGCCGCCGCCGCACACGCCGTCGCCGCACGTCGGCTTGGGGCACAATCCCTTGGCGCAGCTGCCACAGGCCGCCTGGCACTTCGCGTCAAACGCGCTGCTGCAGCAGTACGCGTCCAGGGCGCAAACGCACGCCACGTTGCCGCAGTCTCCGCAGTCCGCCGCACAGCTGCCGCAGTGCTCGCCGCCCGCACACAGGCTATCGCCGCACACGGCCGCACCAGCCTTGCAATTGCCGCAATCCTCGGGGCAGTCGGCGCATTTTTCACCGTCTGCGCAGGTGCCATCGCCGCACGCGGCCGGTTGCGGGCAGTCTTGGATGCAGCCGCCGGCCAACTCGCCGTCGTCGCACTTGCCGTCGCCGCAGACATTCTGGCTGCAAGCGGCGCACTCCTTGGCGCAGGTGCTGTCCCACGCGGTCTTGCAGCAGTAGGCGTCGAAGCCGCACACGCAGCTCTCGCACGGGTGGTCTTTGCAACCAGGCTCCTCCTTGTCGGCGCAGCCGGGCTTGCAGGCGCCGCAGTCCTTGGCGCAGCTGGTGCAGTTCTCCAGCATCTTGGCATTGCAGACAGCGTCGCCACAGGTGGTGCAGGCCTTGCAGTCCTTGGGGCAGTTCCAGCACGTTTCGCGGCCCGCGCAGGTGCCGTTGCCGCAGGTCTCTTGGGTAGCGCAGGTCACCGTCAGTTGCGTCGGCGTGGCGCCGGGCGCGCTGTCGACCGCAAACAACCGCACAGCACCCGGCTGCAAGCCCAACTGCAGGCTGGTGCCGCTGAGCGCACATGTCGACGGGTCGCAGGTGCCGCCCTTTGTCGGCGCGAGGTCCATGATCCGCCAGGTGCCGCCGCCCTTGAGCGACACCAGTGCCGCCTGCGCGGTCGTGGTGGTGACGCTGAATACCTGATCCGCACCAGCCCAGGTTCCGCCATCGCAGCCGTACTTGCTGACGTGATCCGTGAGCACCGTAGGGTCGAGGGTCCAGCTTTGCCCGCAAGCAAGCTCTTTGGCTGTGCAGGCTTTGGGCGCGCAGGGGTTGACGAATGCGCACGCGCCGGCTTTGCAGCTGCCCGTTCCCCCGCAAGCGCCAAACACGGTGCAGGCCTGACCGTCAGCCACCGACGCCAGCTTGCACTGCTTGGTCGCCCCGTCGCAGTGGCCGACGAGGCAGCCGTTCAAGGTCAGCGCGGCGCAATCGGCGTCGGTCGCGCAAGCTGGCTTGGTCGCATCTGCGGGCGTTGCGGCGTCGGCGGTATCGGTTGACGTGGCAGCGTCTGCCACATCCTGCCCGGAAGTGTCGCCGCTACTGCCGCTGCTGCCGCCATCGGCAATGCTGGGCGCTTCGATGTCCACCGGTACGAACGGCGTGATGTCGGGATAAGTGGCCGGCGTCCAGCCGCAGGCGCCGAGTAGTCCTACGGCCAGCCAGCTGATTGCGCTTCGTTTGACGGTGCGGATTGCCATCGCCTTCCAACGGCAGCCGGGGTTGCGGCCGCCGCGCCATCATCGCCGGTGCCGCCAACAAACGCTACGGCAGTTCGTCGGCGCCGAGGTCGGGCTTGGCCCCGCGCGGCTGGTGGTCGATGTCCGTGGTGACCGTGCTGATGGGCGCGCCCGCATCCAAACAGGGCGAACCCGCCAGCAAATGCAGGTCCCAGTTGGGTGCCGTCGCGGTGGCGAACTTGGCGTCGGCCTTGATGTCGGTCGGCATGGCAGCGTAGCCAGGCGTGATCTTGGTCCCCAGGCAGTTGAAACCGACCGGGTTGACGGTCGTGCCCGTGACGAAGGGCAGGGTATTGGTCGTTGAGAATACAATGTTGTTGCGGACATCCAGTGCGGGCCCAGTCAGTGCGCCGCCGATGCCGCGCACCGCCGTGCCGGTCAGCACCACGGTGTTGTGCACGAACTGCCCAGCGTTGACGAACACGGCAGTGCCGTAGAACTCGACCGCGCCTTCGGCCTCGCTAACGATAAAGTTGTTGGCAATCAGCAGATTTTCAAAGCCGGCACCATTGCGCAGGTTGATGGGGTCCATGCCCTTGATGCCACTGAAGCGGTTACCCAGGATGCGCAGGTTGGTGAACTTGCCGTTGCGCGTCGAAATCGCGCCTTGGGTGTGAAACGGCGCAGACGGCGCGAGGTTTTCAAAGCGGCAGCCTTCGATGGTCAGGTCTGCAACCGTCACCGACTGCTGGATGTAGATGCCACCGATGTACGACGTGGTCGCCCAGGCCGTCGGGCCGAAATCGTGAATGCGCAGGTTGCGCAGTTGAATGTGGCTTTGGCCGCCGCCGCTATTGAACACGACCGGGCCGCTGTACGACGAGCCGATTTTGTTTTCGGGCAGCGTGCCGTCAATGTCAAAGCCGTCGATGGTCAAGTAGCTGGCATTGTTGGCAATGCGCACCACGCCGCCGTAGCTGCCGGTTCCGGTCGTGCCGACGAGCTTGACCACGGCGCCGGCCGCAGCCTTGAAGGTGACGGTGTTTACCGCCGACGCGCCAGTGACCAGGGGAAAGTCGAAACCGGTGGCCTGTTTGTAGGAACCCGCTGCTACGTTGAACGTAGTGGCGCCCTTGATGCCACACTTGGCCAGCGCCGCCACAGCGTCGCCGAACGTGGCGAACTGCGCGCCCACGCCGCCGATCGCATAGCTGCCCGACATCGCCGTGCCTGTGCCGGGACCGCTGCAGGTCGCATTGCAGGTGCCGCAACTGGTGGCGTCGCCGTCGTCGCAGGTCTCGCCGGCTTCGATGACGCCGTTGCCGCAAACTTTGCTGGCCAGGCACTTGCCGGCGCTGCAGGTGCCGCCGGGGCAGACTACGCCATTGGGGCCGACAGCAAAGATGCAGCCAGTGGCTGGGTTGCAGCTGTCGGTCGTGCACGGGTCGCCGTCGCTGCAGACCTTGGCCGCGCCGGCCTTGCAGACGCCCGCCGAGCACAGGTCGGGATCAGTGCACGCGCTGTTGTCGCTGCAAGCAGCCGTGTTGTTGCTGTGCTGGCAGCCGCCGGCCACGGTACAGGTGTCGTTGGTGCAGGCGTTGGCGTCGTCGCAGGTCTTGCCGGTGCCGGGCTTGCAGGCGCCGCCGCCGCACTTGTCTCCGACCGTGCACTCGTTGCCGTCGCTGCAGAGCGCGTTGTTCGGACCGAAGATGCAGCCACTGGTGCCGCAACTGTCGTCGGTGCACGGATCCTTGTCGTCGCAGGTTTTGGCGAGTCCCGGCTTGCAAGTGCCAGCGGTGCAGACGTCGCCTTGGGTGCAAGGGTTGCCGTCTTCGCAGGCGCCGCCATTGCCGACCGGCGTGAACACGCAGCCTGTCGCCTGATCGCAGCCGTTATCGGTGCAAGGATTGCTGTCAGTGCACGGCTTGCCGTCGCCGGGCAGGCACTGGCCGTTGACGCACTGGTCGTCCTCGGTGCAGATGTTGCCATCGTCGCACAACCCAGGGATGACCAGGTTGACGCACTTGCCGCCCGCGCAGTTGTCGATGGAGCACGGATCCTTGTCGTTGCACAGCCCGGGCTCTTTCTCGTCGGTCTGACCGTCGCAGTCGTCGTCCTTGTTGTTGCACAGCTCAACCTTGGAGGTCGGCACGCAAGTCGGCGCATCTGCTGCGTCGTCGCCGGTCTCGGCAGTGTCGCCGCTCGCAGCGCTGTCTTGTGCAGCATCGGCAGTGCCGTCCGCGCCGCCATCCGCCGCATCGGCCTTGGCGTCGGCGTCTTTTTGACCGGCATCGGCGCTGGTCTCTGAAACGGCGGTGTCCGCGCCGACTGTTTCTGGGGCGGCGGTGTCGCTGTCAGCGGTCGTTCCGTCGGTGATCCCTTCGTGCGCCGTGTCGTTGCTGACTTCGGCGCTTGTCTCTGCCTTGGCGGTGTCGAGCGTGCCAACCAGGCTCGCGTCCTCGACGTCGACCGACAAGCCGCCGCCGCCGCCGGTCGGCGTCGACTCCGTGGGACCGACGCAAGCGGCGGCCGTCAGTGCCACAAAGGCGACGGCGAGTGCTGCCCAGGATGGATGCGACGTCGTCACTGGCTACCTCGCGCCGACCGCGCAACACCGCGGCGGGCGTCGCAATTTGCCGGCGGCATCGTGGGTTGGTCAAGTCGCGCGACCTGCACGCCACCAATCCCTATGACAACGCACGCTTGCATCGCATCACCGGGCCGGCTAGCATCACGGCCGCGCCAGCCATGGCGACAAGGATCCGAGCGATGAAAAGCACTTCCTCCTTTGGCGCCTTGCGCGCTGTTCTGGCGTGCGGCGCGGTTGCGCTGCAGGTCGCTTGCGTCGGCGGCAGCAGCAGCGCGCCTGCCGGTGGCGGCGGAACGGGCAACGGCGGCAATACGACTGCAGATACGACCAGCGGGACTGACACAGCGGCCGGCGGCGCGGACACCACGGCCAGCGGCGGCGACGCGGCAACGACCGGCGACGCGGGATCAACCGCCGACGCGACCGGCGGCGACACCGGCCTTCCGCCGGCAGATGGGACCACCGGCGACACCGGCATCAAGCCCGACGTGACGCTGACCGACGGCACGGTGACAGATGGCACCATCAACTTGGACACCAAAATGGACGGCACGGCAAGCGGCGACGTCAACCTGGAGGTCGTCGGGACCAACGACTGCTGCGTGACCAGCGACAAGCCGGGGTGCAAGGACCCAGCCATCGTTGCGTGCGTGTGTGCGGCCGACAAGTTCTGCTGCAACAACAAGTGGGACAGCCTGTGCGTGAGCAAGGTCAACACGGCCAAGTGCGGCACGTGCGATATCCCGACTCCCGACGCCGGGCCGACGGACAGCAGCAAGGACGTCGATTTTACTGAGGTGTCCGGCAGCCAGGACTGCTGCACCGAAAGCGGCAAGCCTGGTTGCAAGGACAAGACTGTTCAGGCGTGCGTTTGCGCAGCGGATTCATTCTGCTGCACGACGGCCTGGGACGACCTGTGCGTCGCAGGCGTCACCAAGAACAAGTGCGGTACCTGCAGCGGCAGCAGCGATGCGGGAAGCACCGACAGCGCGAGCACCGACGCCAAGACCGACGCCGGGTCGGCCATCGACGCCTCCGTCTTGGAGGAGGTGTTTTCAGACTCGGGCAGCACGGCGGCCAAAGGCTGCACCAGCACGGCGGACCAGGCCTTCCTGACCAAGCTGGCCGCCGACGCCAAGCTGGCGTCCGAGTTCAGCGGCAAGGTGACCAACTGCAGCCTCAGCTGCGTCGCCAAGCCCAACGAAGCAGAAGCGGCGGCGTGTACGGGCAAGTGCCTGGCTGGCAGCGGCGTCAGCGAAGCGTGCGGCGGCTGCTACGGCATCCTGGGCTACTGCACGTTCCTCAACTGCGTTCAGAACCCGGCAGAGGCTGCCACTGCCAACTGCGTCGCGGCGCCCACCGGTGCGGCCTGCAAGGCCTGCATGGACAAGTACCAGTGCACGCAGAAGTCCGACAACTGCAAAGCCGGCAAGTAGTCCACCGACCCACACATCGCCGCGGCGGGCTTGCTGCCCGCATCGGTCAGTGGCACCTTCGCCGCCACGGCCCGCAGTCGTTATCGGCGGCCCGGAGGTATTGCCATGACCAGGCTCCTTGCCACGGCTTTGGCCTTTGCGTGCACGGTGCTGCTTGGCGCAGTGCCCGCGCACGCCGAGACCGCGATGCGTGTGGCAGTGCTCGAGTTCTCCAACGCGTCCAGTGAAGCTGGTCTCGAGGCGTTGGGCAAAGGCCTGCAGTCGATGATCACCACCGATCTGGCGCGCGTATCGGCGCTAACGGTAGTCGAACGCTCGCGACTGCAGGAAATCGTCGCCGAGCAGAAACTGGGCAATAGTGGCCTTGTCGACAAGGCGACCGCGGCCAAGATCGGCAAGCTGGCGGGCGCTTCGCACCTTTTGGGCGGCACGTTTACGATTGTCGCCAAGACCATGCGCTTGGACGCACGGCTGTTTTCGGTTAAGACCGGCGAAGTGATGCTGGCAGAAGACATGGCCGGTGAGCGCGATGCCTTCTTTGAGCTGGAAAAATCGCTGGTCAATAAGATGATCGCGACGCTAGGCGTCAAGCTTGAGCCCAAAGAGCGTGCTGGCATTTCGAAAATCCACACCGCGGACTTTGGCGCGTTCAAGAACTTCTCGCAGGGCGTCGCTCACTTTGACCAGCAGCGCTACGACGATGCCTTTGAGAGCCTGCGTGCCGCGATGAAGCTGGATGCGGACTTCAACCTGGCCCGCGTGACCTTGGACGAGTACGAGGCGGTGGTGGCCAAAATCCGCGCCAAGGCCCAGTCGATCGAGATCAGCAGCCGCAAGCTCGACCAGGCCAAGAAGGACCAGGACTTCGACAACGACAGTCAAGTCGCCGAACGGCTGGTGGCCGTCGCCAGTGAACCCGGACAGGCCGCCGTGCACCGGCGCCTGGCGGCCCTGGCGTACCTGATGGAGTTCTACGACCACCACGGCCGCAACCACGGTCGCATCTCGCGTTTTCAGGACCACTTTGACGGCCTGGTGGTGCGGCGTCGCCTCGATACGCTGGCGCGCCGCTACTTCACTGAGGCGCAACCGGTGTTTCCCAATGCGCCGCTGTTTTCAACCGGTCAGCACCCGCCGGACAAACCGGACGACGTCGAGAAGCGCATCGCAGGGCTGGCCGAGTCGTTCAAGATGGGCGGGAGCCATCGGGCCGATTTGCGCAACCAGTCGCTGGTCAACAACCTGCGGCAGCACGAGGGCTTTTTGCAGGCAATGGCGGCAGATCGTCGCGAGACCATCAAGATCCTGGAGTTGGTGGCCGCCAAGCTCGGGCCGCTCGGCGCGGACGAGTATGCGCGTACCGACGTGCTCAGGAAGCTGGCGGAAGCCTACCTGGACGTGGGTGACGTGGATGCGGCCAGTGGCGCGCTCACGCGGGCAAGCGCCATTGAGTCGGACCCTTCGGACCTCAAGAACCTTGCGACCCGAGTCGAGGAACTGGGCAAGATCAGCGCCTTGTTCGCGCGCACCGACAAGAAAGCCGAACTGCGCGAGTTGGTCGCGGGCAACGAACGGCATCCGGGGACCTTGGAGAAGCTGGTGGGGACCCCGGGTCCGCCGTCGCCCAAGCTGCTCTCCGAGTTGGCCGAGCGGCGCGAAGTCAAGCGCTGGTGGCCCTACGGCGACCCGTTCTGGCTGTGGAACGGCGAGCCGGCGCACCTGCTGCAGGGCGAATACGTGCTGTTCACGGCCGCGCGCACCGATGGCATCGCGGCGCGCGATTTGCGCTACTACCGAGCCCCGCGCATGAGCACCAAAGACGTGCTGCTCGCGCTCGGCCGGGGTCCCCGCGGCGACTTTGAGGCAACGTTCGAACTGTCGTACACCAAGGCGCCGGACTTCATGCTCCGCTACGTGCCACGCGAGGTGGTGACGGCGGCCGACTTCAAGACCGAGGGCGGCCGACCCGAGTTCACTTTTGTCTTCGGCTTGCACGACGTGGACACCCACAACCAGCAGGACCCGGAGACGCGCAAGACCTTCTGGCCAGAGCCAACCCAAGGCTACGGTGTGCGCCTGACGTCGGCAGCGGTCGCGCTGGTCAAGGTTGGCGAGCCGGCGCCCGCAGCCGAGCTGCGCAAATCTGAGATGACGATTCAGGTGATTTCAGAGTCTGGCAAAGGGGTTGGCGACGATACGGTCAAGGTCAAGATCACGGTCAAAGGCAAGTCTGTGTCCGTTCAGGTCGGCGGTGCGAGTCACAGCTTCAAGCTGCCAGAGGACCCCAATGGCTTCAGCGGAGTCCATCTGCGTGGCGAGGGCTACGTGCAGATTGGTGACCTACGCGTGAAATGAGCGGCTTCGTTATCGAAACCAGCCGCGCGATTTTCTAGCCAGAACGCGCTCCTGCGCTACACTCGGCCGGCCTGCCCGCGCAGGCGCTGGTGGAGCGCAACCATGGAAAACGTCAAAGGCTTCTCTGCCTACGCTGACCGCCGCGTGTGGCCCATCGGCTTGTTGGGGTTCTCGTCAGGTCTGCCGCTGCTGCTGACCGGTGGCACGCTGGGCGCCTGGCTGACCGAGTCGGGGCTGTCGCTCAAGTCGATTGCGGGCATGGCCGCGGTCGGAATCCTGTATTCGTTCAAGTTTTTGTGGTCGCCGATGGTGGACCACACGCCGATTCCGCTGCTGTCGCGCGCGCTCGGGCAACGCAGGGCCTGGCTGCTGGCTTCGCAGGTCGGCGTGGTGGCGGCACTGGCCACGCTGGCGATGCTTGATCCGGCGTCGCAGCTGCCGCTGGTGGTGGCGGCGGCGGTCGCCGTTGCCTTCTTCTCGGCAACCCAGGACATCGTGATCGCGGCGTTTCGGGTCGAGCGCGCCGGTCCCGAGGCCCAAGGCGCGGCTGCCGCCATCGAGATCTTCGGTTACCGCATCGGCATGCTTGCCGCGGGCGCCGGCGCCTTGTACTTCGCCGAGTTCGCGTCCTGGCGCGCGTCGTACCTGGCGATGGCGGGCTTCGGGCTGATTGGCGCGGTGACGACGTTGACCTGCGCCGAGCCGGATCGGGCTGCGGCCGATGGGCCCGTGCCGACCACGTTTGCGGGCCATCTGCGGGCGGCGGTGGCGCTGCCGTTCCTCGACTTTCTCCGCCGTCCCAACTGGTTGGCGATTCTGTTGTTTGCGACCACTTTCAAGCTCGGCGATGCCCTGGCTGCCACGATGACCAACCCGTTTTTGCTCAAGATCGGGTTTCTGAAAAGCGAGATCGCCAGCACCACCAAGGTGTTCGGCCTGATTGCAACGTTGGCGGGTGCGGCTGCTGGCGGTGCCCTACTGCAGCGGGTGGGCGTGCTGCGCGGCCTTTGGATCGGCGGATTCCTGCAACTGCTGTCGCTGGTGGTGTTCGCCTTTCAGGCCCACATCGGCCACAACGTGCCCGCCCTGGCAGGCACCATCGGCTTTGAGTACGCCGCGAGCGCGATCGGTACCACCGCGTTCGCGGCCTACCTGTCGAGCCTCTGTACGGTGCGGTACACGGCGACGCAGTACGCGCTGCTGACCTCAATGGCCGCCGTTGGTCGCGCGACCCTGGCGACCCGCAGCGGTGCCATCGCCGAGGCGACGGGTTGGTTTGGGTTCTTTCTGGTCTGCGCCGCAGCCGCCGTGCCCGCTCTGATTTTGCTGGCGTGGATCGACCGCCGCGACAGGGGGGCGCGCATTCGCTTGCCGGTCGCGGCAGAGGCGCTGGGCTATACACAATCGCCTTGAGGTGAGATCAAACCTGCCGCAAGGAAGGAGCGACGAGTCGGCTTGCAAAGCCGCGAGTTTGCGACACACTGAGCAAGCAAGAACAGCGATCGCAGATGACCTCGGGTCATCGCGATCCTGTATAGCTGCACAAGGGTGCTACGGTCTGGCTTCGCGGTCGCTCGACCAGCGAATCCGCAGCACAATCATCCCGCTTTTGTCGAAGCGCTGCTCCTCACCCTCGCGCTTGCCATCCTTCCACGGTACTTCCGCCCACTTGACGCCGGCTTCGGTGTAGATGGTGGCCGTGCCGTGGCGCTTGCCAAAGCGCAGCGGCACATACATGCGGATCCCGCCTGATCGGTGGTACTGGATCTCGGTCCCCGACAACAGGCTGGAATCATGATGGTATTCGCTCTGCAGCGTGCCGTCGGGGTAGAAGGTCTTGGCAATGCCCACCGGAGCGCCGTTGCGGAACTGCACCCGCGCCACCTTCTCGCCGCCGCGGCCGAATCGGATCTCGTCGCCTTCCTTCTTGCCCTTGACGAACTCAACCTGCGCCCACAGCAGGCCAGAGCGGTCAAAAATCCGCGCAATGCCATTGCGGATGCCGTCGACCACCGGCACTACCATCTGTACTTCGCCGTTGTCGTGAAACTGCACCTCGGTGCCTTTGCCGCGCAACGGGTAGGCGCTTTGCAGCTTGCCGTTGGGCCAGTAGGTGCGGACCACGCCATCGGGATCGCCGACGCGCTTGCCTGCAGGTGGCTTGCCTTTGACCGCCGCAGCCTGGTGCTGCGCGACGTTGCCCACGGACTTTGCGGACGCCGCGGCCTCTTCGGCGCTGGCGTGCTTGTCGTGTGCTGACTTGGGCGTGCCCGTGCCAGCCACTGGAGCCTTGCCATCCGTAGCCTCTGGCGGGCTGCTGATCAGCACGCCGCCTTTCCACAGCCACACACCGATCGGCTTGCTGCTGCGGTAGCGGGTCTCAGGCCCGTCTTGCTCGTCGTCGAGGTAGGTCAGCGTCGCGACCAACTCGCCGCGTTCGTCGAACACCTTGGCTTCGCCCTGCTTTTTGCCTTTGACCAGCGCAACTTGCATGCGCAGCCTGCCTTGCTCGTCAAAGCGCGACTCCATTCCGGTGCCGGCGCCGCCGTCAAAGGGAAAGGCCGACTGGATCCTGCCGTTCTTCCAATACGTGCGCGCCTTGCCGACGAACTCGCCGTTGCGCCACATGTACTCGGCCATCTTCTCGCCGGTGTCATAGTAGCGGGTCTCGATGCCTTCGCGCAGGTCGTCTAAGTAGTCGAGCTCGGACCAGACCGTGCTGCCGTTTTCGTAGAAAACCGTGGCCTTGCCGTGCTTCTTGCCTTGGACCAGCGGCACCAGCATGTGGCGCGGCGGCTTGCCTTCGGTATGCTGGTCAAAATAGTGGGTCTCGGTGCCGTCACGGCTGGCGTCGACGTACTCCTGCACGATGCGGACGCGGCCACTGGGCCAGAAGTACTTGACATCGCAGCACTGCACGCCACGCCGCCACTCGGCCTCGGCCAGCTTGCTGCCATTGTGGTCCAGGCGCATCTCGACGCCGTGGGCGACGCCGTCGCGGTAGGGGATGTAGCCCGACTTGGCGCCGTCTTCGCGAAAGGTCATGGCGTCGCCTTCGCGGATGCCGTCCGGGCGCAGCGGGATGACCTGTTTCTTGCGGCCATTGGGGTGAAACTGCGTTTCGGCCCCGATCGCCTTGCCTTGCCGGTACAGGATGATGGCCGCTACATAGCCGGTTTCTGCGAAAAACCGGGCTTCGCCGTCGAGCACCCCATGGCGGTAGGGCATCTCGGCCATTTTCCAGCCCGCCTTGTCAAACACGGTCTCGATGCCGTGACGGCGCAGGTCCTGTAGCGGGCACACGCTGCGCCGCTCGCCGGTGTCGTAGAACGTGATCTGCGGCCCGATTACCGCGTCATCGCGCCAGGTGATTTCGGCGACGACCTTGCCGTCGTTGTTGAACTCCTGTGACCGGCCGTTGCGCTTGCCCGCCCGCCAGGGCACCGACCCAACGCGGTGGCCATTTTCGTCAAACACCAGCTCGTCACCGTTGCGCACGCCGTCTTCGGTGGCCCATTGCGCAGCGACGGTGCCGTCTTTGCGAAGCTTGCTCCATTCCAGCCGCCGGCCGTCGGCGCTGTATTTGACGTCCATGGTCTTGCTGCCGTCGGTGTCGTAGTGCTCGTCGCGCACGCGGCGCGTGGCCTCCCAATACTGGATGACGGCCGGTTTGCCGTTGGCGTGGCTGCGCACGACCTGCGGGTGCTCTTCAGCGTAGGCCGGTAGGGCGCAGAGCGCGGCAGACAGGGCCAGGGTGCAAATCGCAGCGCGCTGTCGCATGCGCGGCAGGGCTGCGGTTGGCGGCGGATTGGGGCGGGCAGGGCGCAGCGGCTTCATGGCGGCAGTTTGCGGGGGTTTTGGGGGAGGCGCAAGGACGGACAGCCAGCGGCGCAGCGCATTGAGTAGCGGTCAGCGATGGTGGGCGCGGAACCAGTGAATACGCATGGCGTTCAGGTTGGACCCGGCGGCTAAAGCCGCAGGCTTACTGTACGAAGCCCGGCCTGCGCCGGGCCATTTTTCCCTTGTGATGATCTAGCCTTGCGGAGGCAAGGCTGTGCACCCACAGGCCGCGGCTTCAGCCGCCGGCAGTATCCACCAGGACCGTGTGGCTACCCTGCCAGCGATCGCCTCCAATTCAGGAACCGCACCCGCTCGCGACCGCGTTGCGCGCGGACGTTCCGAGAAGCAGGTCGCCAGGGTCGAGTCCTTTGACCGGCTCCGATTTCTGCACAACTGCCTAGTGCGATGGCACGTGCGACAGGCCTGACCATTGCCACTTCTACTCGACGCAAAACACGGCGAGATCGGCCACAGCCAGCTTGTCGTCGGCCTGACCGCACAGTTCGCGCAACTGCCGCCACGGGCCGATGACGTTGGCGGGCAACACCGCCCCGGCCGTCAACAGCGCCGGCGGCGAGGCGACCAGGCCCACCGGCTGGATCAGGTCGAGCCACTGCTGGTGGGCGTCTAGGGCGGGGTCACGCATGGGTTGGTCTCCGCAGGGCCCGACCGGTTTGCTTGCGGGCCGCCGCAGGTGTTGGTAAAGTGTCCAACATGAAGGCGCAGCAGTTATTCAACAGCAGGGTCGTCATCAGCGAGAGGTCCTTCGTCGAAATCGTAGTTTGGCGCTTGCCAGCCCCTTTGGTGGCGAGCCCGCACCCGTTCAAGTACCGCCTCGCCTTTGTGGTCGACCGGGCGTGCGTGCTGCGCTACGACAACGAAGCGGGCAAAGGCGATCACCGGCACTGGGGCGCCGAAGAACTGCCCTACACTTTTGTTTCGCCTCATCAATTGATGGCGGATTTCTACGCCGACGTGCAAAGGTGGCAACATGAACACAGTAACCCTTGAAGTCTGTACCTTGGCCGACACGTTGCGCGACGCCGGTTTGGCCATGCAAGCGGATGGTCCGCCAGCTGCCACGGCGCGCATCAGCTTCGCGTCGCCCGAATTGCTGTGGCGCGTGCTGACGGCCAAGCGCTGGGAACTGCTGCGGGCACTTGCCGGCGCCGGGCCAGTCACCTTGCGCGAAGTAGCCCGCCGAGTCAGGCGCGATGTCAAGGCCGTGCACGCCGACATCCATGCGTTGCTCGACGCAGGCATTGTAGACCGCGACGACTCTGGAAAAATCGTGTTTGCTTACGACAGCGTACACGTAGACTTCCTGTTGAATGCGGCGTAGGCCTGCAGCGCGCATCGGCTAGCCCCCCTGCGGCCAAAGATACACCAGCCCTAACGGCTCGACCCGCGTCAGCCGCACCGCAAAACCATCCTCGATCCGCCGCGGCTCCCGCTCCAGCGCGCCCTCGATCGCCGCCAACCGTCGCGTCCACGCCAGCATATCCGCCCGCACCTGCCGCGATTCGTCGCCCGAAAACTCGAACTCCAACTGCGCGCTCTGCCGCCGCAGTTGCTCGGCTTGAATGCGTTGCCGTTGCGCGGCCAGCAGTTCCGTCATCGCCTGCGCTTCGCGCTGCCCGCGCGCCCGCAACAGCTCGGCCGCCGTCAGTCCCGCCTCGGTCGCGCGTTCCTGCAGCGGCTGCAGCAACTGTCCGACATCGTGGGGCGCCGCCGCCTGCAATTGCTCACGGGTGGCCAACGGCACTTGCCGCCCTGTCTGCTCGCCAAACGCTTGCTCCAGTTGCTCCAGCGTCGCCGCCTCGGCATCGCGCCCCGCCGCATAGGCCCGCAGTTTCCGGGTGTTGAACAAAGGGTGCCACCGTGCCGTGACGGCAATTACCTCTTCGTCCAGCCGCGCTGCGCCCTGGCCAAACAGCGAAAGGCGCCCGAGCAATACCACCCACTGCGGGTCGTAGACCTCAAACGTGAGGCCAAAGCGCTGCTCCAGCTCGTCGCGCTACTGCAGCTCAACCGACGGCGGGCACGCCACCACCACCCGCCGCACCTTCTGGCGCATCAGCAGCTCGCGCACGATCAGCCCAGCTTCGATGGTCTTGCCCAAGCCGACGTCATCGGCGATGAACAGGTTCACGCGTGGCAGCGCCAAGGCCTTGCGCAGCGGCTCCAACTGGTAGTGCTTGATGTCAATGCCCGCCCGGTACGGCGCTTGCAGCAGGCGTGGGTTGGTTGACGTGACGCAATTCCAGCGAATCGTGTGCAGAAACGCCGCGAATTGCCGCGGTTGGTCAAAGCCGCGCGCGGCAATCGCGTCCCAGTCGGCCTCGTCGATGACTTCGGCATCGAGTTCGCGTTGCCACAGCACGGTCAGTTGGTCGCCTTGGGCATCGTCGCCCAAGCACGAAAGGCCGACCGGCGTTGCGTGGTCAGGCTCGCTGCATGCAGCGACGGTTTCGACGAGATAGCGCCGAGTTCGAACGCGAACGACTTGGCCAGGTGCGGGGATCAGCATGGCAAGGGCCTGCGGAACGGCGCTCCATTCGAGCCGACTGCGCGCTTGTGGCAAGCGCGAGTTTCGCTGCAAACTCGCGCGCCGATGCGGGGCCGACCGCATCAAGGTCATCAAGTACACCTTATGGAAATTGCTGAAATTCTGACAGCCCTATTCGCACCCATCAAGCACTACGAACGCGCCGGTATGCAGGCCGCCGCTGACAACTGGCCCGAAGTGGGCCCGGTGCTCATCGCGCGTGTGACCGACGCCGCCGCGGCCTTGCGCGCCGATCCCGCCAGCAGCGACGAGTCGATGGGCCTCATTTACGCGCTAACGCTTTTCGGCCACCTGCGCGACGAGTCTGCCTGGCCCGCGGTAGTCGCGTTGTGCACGCTACCGGCAGCGGTGGCCGACAACGAGCTTGGCGGACTGGCCACCGAAGACTTGGGCCAGATTCTGTACCGCTGCTCGGGCCGCAATGCCAACGCGTTGACGGCGCTGTATGCCAACAGCGCGGTCGACCAGTGGATCCGCGGTGCAGCGCTTCGCGCACTGCATTACGGCGTCGCAGAGGGCGTCGTCGCGCGATCAACCTTGCTCGACTGCCTCATCCAGACCCTGCAGAGCCCGCGCTTGCCCGACGCAGAGGACTGGGCGGTCGCCGACCATGCCCGCCACGACTTCTTGGCGATGCGCCCGTTCGAACATGCCGAATTGGCGCGGCAGTTGGCGGCTGCAGAAGTGATTGACGCCGACGATTTCGACGAGGACATCGAAAGTCTGCTGCGCGAGGACCCAGTGGCGTGGGCCGAGCTGCAGCAAAGCTGGCGCGACGAACTGGCACGCTACGAACCGCAGGACTTGCACGCGCGGATGGCGTGGTGGGCCGCCTTCGAGGAAAACCGCAGGCCGCCCAACGTCGGTAGGGGCCCGACATTTGATCCGATAGACGCGCAGTCTTCGTCCCGCGGACATGGGTTTGACGCGGCCAAAGCAGCAAAGCGCAAGCAGAAGAACAAGATGGCCCAAAAGTCGCGCAAGGCCAACCGCAAGAAGAAGTAGCCGCCACGGGGCAACTTGCCCCGGCGATTCCTTCGCAATGCAGCGCCGGCATGACACCGTCACTTCGGGCGCCTGTCGCCCCCGCGATGTCAACTGGTCCCGCACGCCATCCCACCTTGCCAACCACCCCATTCCATGGTCTGGTTGCCCCGCGGCCCCGGCCGCCGAGGTCGCCATGCCCGCCGAAACTCCGCGCAAGCCGCCCAAAGTCCTGCGCCGCCTCGAGCGCACGGCGGTGCGCGCGCTGACTGGCTTCGTCAACGGCATCGACTGGTGGCAGCGCGACCCGACCGACGTGGTCGACCAGTCGCCGTACGACATCGTTGCGCGCAAGGGCCTGAGCGCGGTGCGCCGTTACCGGCCGCAAGTCCATGACGACGACATGCGCATTGGTACTGAGGTGGTGCATTTCGAAGCCCCGCACCAGGCCTTGCCGGTGCTGCTGATTCCGCCGCTGATGGTGCAACCGTGGATCTACGACCTCGCGCCGCGGCGGTCGCTGGTGCGCACGCTTTTGCGCGCCGGGTTCGACGTCTACCTGCTCGATTTCGGTGCACCCGGTAAGGATGATGAGCGCCTGACGCTCGACAACTACGTGATCGATTGGGTGCCGGCGGCGGTCGATGCGGTCGTCCAGACTTCGGGTGCGCCGGGCCTTGCGCTGATTGGCTACTGCATGGGCGGCTTGTTCGCGCTGATGCACACCTCGGTTGCGCAGGACCCGCGGGTGCGGGCGCTGGTGACCATCGGCGCGCCGATCGATGCCCACAAGATGTCGCTCATGCACTTCTTTGTGCGCCACGGCCACAAGGAAATAGACGCTATCAGCAAGCGCCTTGGCAACGTGCCTGGCGCGGTGTCATCGACCGCATTTCGGCTGACCAATCCGCTCAAGACCGTGACCCGCTACAGCGATCTGTTCGTCAACCTGTGGAACGACGACTACGTCGCCGGCTTTGATGGCGTGACGGCGTGGACGACGCAGTTCGTGGACTATCCCGGCGACGCCTTTCGGCAGTTGATGGCTGAGTTCATGAAGGACAACAAGCTCAAGCAGGGCACAATGTCGTTTGGTGGACGCACCGCCGACTTGGGCAAAATCCAGTGCCCGGTGCTTGCGTTTGCGGGCCGGAGCGACCAAATCGTGCCGCCCGATGCGGCGCGCGAGGTGTTGGCGGTCATCGGCAGCGCCGACAAGACCTTTCGCGAGGTCTCAGGTGGCCATATGGGCGTGATGGCTGGCCGCGACGCGCCCAATCAGGTGTGGGCAGTGGCGGCGCAGTGGCTGGGCGAGCGCATGGCGCAGTCGAGCGGGGCAGGGTAGGGTAATGGCTTACGATAGCGTATTCAAGGCGGGGCTTTTCCAGGGCAAAGTGGCGCTCATTACCGGCGGCGGTACCGGCATCGGTCGCTGCGTTGCGCACGAATTGGCCGCGCTGGGCTGCACAGTGGTCCTGAGCGGACGGCGCCCGGAACCGCTGGCCCAAACCGTCCAAGAGATTACCGACGACGGTGGCATCGCGTTGGCCCTGCCGCTGAACATTCGCGATGACGAAGCCGTGGACACCGCCATCGCCGAGCTGGTCAAACAGCACGGCCGGCTCGACTTCGTGGTCAATAACGCGGGCGGCCAATTCGCGGCCGACGCGGCGACCATCCGACCCAAAGGTTGGCGCGCGGTCATCGATACCAACCTGAACGGCACCTGGTGGGTCTCGCAGTCGGCGCACCGCCACTGGATGCAAAGGCAGGGCGGCGCGGTGGTCAACGTCATCGCCGATATGTGGAATGGTTTTCCTGGCATGGCCCACACAGGCGCCGCACGGGCCGCGGTCGACAACCTGACCAAGACCCTGGCCATCGAGTGGGCAGGCGACGGCGTGCGCGTCAACGCGGTGGCGCCAGGCTACGTGCTCAGCTCCGGTCTGGCCAACTATCCCGATGACATCATGGAGGTCTTTCAGACCATGATGGCCAAGAACCCGGCTGCGCGGCTGGCCACCGAGGCCGAGGTGTCGTCGGCGGTGGTGTGGCTGCTGACCCCGGGCGCAGCCTACGTCACTGGCCATACCGTGCGGGTTGACGGCGCCGGGTCGCTGGCCAAGCAGGTCATGTTCCCGCTGGCTGAAGTGTCGAAGCTGCCGGTGTACGACGGCTTTCATCGCCATTCCGCGGTGCCGTCTCGGTTCGTCGCCGATAAGGGCCAGTGAAAAATCGACTCGATTTTCTACTGGCGCCTATTTGCCAGCTCAGTGGGTCGCAAGCTCGCGTCTTTGCACGCCGACTCGCCGCTCCGCCGTCGACTGAGGTCGATTGAGCCATACTTTGAGGAGTAGCCGCCATGGCCGGACCCGTTCGCATTGCGCCGCCAGCGTTGCCGCGCAGCCCGTTCTGGCTAGCGACGTCTGATAACGGAGGCGTCGATTTTTCAGCGATCGTTGAATCCGTGCACGGCTTTGTGCAGCGCGATGTCGTGCCACACCTGGAAGACTGGGAGCAACGCGGTGAACTACCTGCCGATTTGTACCCAAAAGCTGCGCGCATCGGCCTGCTGAGCCTCGGCTATCCAGAGCGCTGGGGCGGCACGCCGGCGGGCAGCTTTGCGCGCATGGCGGCCACGCGGGCACTGTGCGAGGCCGGTTCGGGCGGGCTGTTTGCCGGTCTACTGAGCCACGGCATCGCGCTGCCGCCGGTCCTGGCGCTTGGCGACGACGATCTGTGCGCGCGCATTGCACCCGACGTCCTCGCGGGCAAGAAACGGATGGCGTTGGCTGTCACCGAACCGGGCGGTGGTAGCGACGTGGCCAACCTGCAGACCAAGGCC
>SXRM01000318.1 GCA_005792545.1 Pseudomonadota bacterium
CCCGGCGGCGGCGCGCCGACCGGCATCGGCGGCCCACCCGGCTGACCGGGCTGGGGTCCAGCGGCGGCGGCGGCGCGGTTGCGGGCGTCTTGCAGCGGCGCCATGGCGCGGGTAACGCCAGCGCTGGCGTCACGCAAGCGGCCGAGCGCCTCGCCGGCATTGGCGACCTGCCCCTCCATGCGACCGCGGGCCTGCCGCAGCAGGCCATCGGACATTTGCATGGCCGGCATCAGGATCGTGCCCGGCAGCCTGAGCAGGTTGGGATCCGCCTTCAAGGTATCGTATTCCTTGAGCTTGCGGTCGATCTCCTGAAAGGCCGAAGTCAGCGCGTACAGCTTGTCGTTGGCCTCGCGCATTTTGGCGGCACGGGCATCGGCGTCGCCGATCCCCTTGGCGGCGTCAAAGTCGGCCTGGGCTTCTGCCACCCGGCCGTCAATCGCCGGCCTGAAGTTGGGGAAACGTCCACTCCACTCTTGCAGGGTCAGCTTGTTCTGGTCCCAGGCGCGGGTTTCGCCCTCGACGCTCGGTTTGCAGCCACCAAGCACGGCCGGTGCAGCGGTGGCGGCCAGCGCCAGGGCCAGCCAGCGGGCAGAAAGACGAATGCAAAAACGGGATGCGTTCACGATGGGCCTCACCGGGTCGCCGATTGCGACGGAACTGTCTGGGTGCGCTGGGCCAAACCGGCCAGCCGCGGCGGTTTGCCGGCGGCCGCACGGGCGCAAGCGTGCGCGCTTTTGGGGGCGGGCGTCAAGGAGGGCGACTGGACTCAACGGTTCAGGCCGCATAGGCTCGGCGGCGCCAGCCGGCGCGCTGCGCTGCCGTTATCGACCCAGGTCGCCTTTTGTCCGCTTGCCGCCAGCCAGAGTTGCGTCGCACTCACCAGCCCAAGGAGCAAAAGCCATGCCTGCACTTCCGCTCGTCGTTCGCGGCGCAGCAGCGGTCCTTTTCGCCCTGCTCGCAGCCGCTGCCTGCGGTTCGCCGGATGCTGGTCCAGCTGCCGCGGACACCGCCGACGCCAGTACCGCAGAAGTCGCCGCAACGCCGAGCCTGGAACTCAAGGGCAAGGTCGACCTGCGCTTTGACGAGCAAGGCGTGCCACACATTCGCGCCGCCTCCAAGACCGACGCGCTGCACATGCAAGGATTCGTGACCGCCCAGCTGCGGATTTTCCAGATGGACGACATCCGCCGCCAGGCCTACGGCACGCGCGCCGAGATTCACGGCGCCAAGTGGCTGGCGGACGACAAGGCCAAGCGGGTCCTGGGTCTCAAGGCGCTCGCCGAGGCCAACCTGGCCTGGTACGCCGCACACCAGCCCAACGCACACGCAGAACTGCTGTCGTACGTGGCCGGCGTCAACCGCTGGCTGCAAGAGGCCAAGGCTGGCAAGCAGCCGCGTCCGACGGAGTTCGACCGCATCGGCAAGGACTACTGGCCACCGCAATGGACGGCGGTCGACTCGCTAGCCGTCGCCAAAATCATTGTGTTGTCTAACGCTTTTGGCGCGGACCAGGAGGTGTTGGGTGTGGTCGCGTCGCTGCTGATTGGCGAGGCGGGCTTTCGCGACCTGTTTCGCTTTCAGCCGATGATGCCGACCCACGCCACCGAGAAGGCGCCGGGCAGCGAAGCGAGCTTTCCGCACGTCGGCAAGACCGATGCACTGGGTCCGCTGGCGGCTGCCGATTTTGCGGCGCGATTCAGTGGTCTGCCGCCTGGCAAGCGCAAAGAACTGGGCGAGGCGCTGGTCGCGCTGGCCACCCAGTTGGCCACTCTGCGCGGCACTGGACTTGGCGCCGCCGCCGGATCCAACAGCTACGCCATCGCCGGCAAGTACACCAAGAGCGGCAACACGGTCTTCTGCAACGAGTTTCACCAGCCCATCGTCGTGCCCAATCGCTTCATGGCCGTGCACATGACCATCGAAGGCGTCGATCCGATTGGCCTATTTGGCTACGCGCTGCCTGGGCTGCCCTACGTGCTCGGCGGTCACACGGGCACAATGGGCTTTGGCATTACGACCGGTTTTGGCGACACCACCGACTTGTATGCCGAAAAGCGCAACCCAGAGGGCGACGCGGTGTTCTTCAAGGATGCCTGGGTGAAAATCATCCGGCGCGTCGAGACCATCCGTGTGCGCAAAGACGGTGGCAGTTGGAACCTGCCAGAGGAAGTGACCATCAGCGTCGACGTCGTGCCGCACCATGGGCCGGTCATCAACGGCCTGCTGCCGGACCAGTTCGCGGGCATCTTGACCGCGCTCGACCTGACGCTGAGCGCGCGCTGGCCCGGCTTCAGTGCGCAGACCAGCGAAGCGGCGGCCATCAGCCAGCTTTGGGACGCGCGAACCGTCGATGAAGCCCGCGCCGCGCTGAACCTGTTCGATGGCGGGCCCATGAACTGGACGCTGGCGGACTCGAAAGGCAACGTCGGCTACACCGCAGCCGGCCCCTGGCCTGTGCGAACGTGGGACCTGTACAAAGCACCGCCGTGGGCGCCGCTCGACGGCCAGGGAGCCTTTGAGTGGGCTTCGATTGCTCCGCCGTCGCAGGCGCTGACGGACTTGCGGCCGCCCAAGGGCTACCACGTCGACGCCAATGGCCCGATGACGGCGCAGAATTTCGACGGCGACGCGCTCAACGACGACAAGTACCTGCAACACTTTTCGGACCTTGGTACGCGGGCCTGGCGCCTGACCGAAGTGATTGACAACAAGATCCATAGCGGCGCGCCGCCCACCCTGGAGGAAGCGAGTAGCTGGCAAGGCGATAACCTGTCGGTGTTTGCGGTCGAGCTGTTGCCTGAATTGCTGGCCAAAAAGGCCGCGCTGTGCCCGGACAGCGCCGATCCTGGCAATGCTGACATTTGTCAGGCGCTCGCCGCGCTGGAGACGTGGGACAAGCAGCAAGCGCTCGGTAGTGCGGGCGCGGCGATTTTCAACACCTGGCTCACCCATGTGGTGCAGCGGGTGCTGCAACAGCGTGTCAGCGGCCTGGTCTTGGGCGTCGTCGGTGGCTTTCTGTACGGCGTTGGTGCCCGCGACGTGGTGGCGTGGCTCAAGAACCGGGCCCCGGCGGCGAGCTCGGACTGGTTTGATGACCCGGCGACCAAGGGCAAGACCGAGCAGTTTGGCGATCATGCGGCGGCGGGCTTCAAGACGGCCATCAGCCAGCTGCGCCAGCACTTTGGCAAAGCGCCGGTTGCCGAGTGGCACTGGAGCAAGATCCACCAGCTGCGCGTCGACCACATCGCCTTCGACGATCTGAAGCAGGGGCCGTTCCCGATGGATGGCGGCCCCAACACCGTCAACGATTCAGGCTATCCTGGGACCGAGGAAGATGGCTCGGTGCGCAAGTTTCCCTACACGGCGACCAATGGCGCGATCTTTCGGTTCTGCGCCGAGCTAGCGGGCGACAAGACCCGCGGGTTCCACGTGTTGGCCGGTGGGCAGAGTGGCCATGTCGGCGAGAAATATTGGATGTCGCAGATGACAACCTGGCTCGCCCACGGGGCCTATCCGACGCAGCTTGGCAAATAGCCCGCCGTTTTGCGACGCCGGGTCCAGGCACTGGCAAGCCTTAATGCTCGCCAAGCAGCGCCTGCGCCACCCGCAACTGCACGACATTGCGCGCGGCCAGCCACCCGGCGATCACCGCGACTGCCGTCAAAAAAGCGAATCCGGTCAGGTACGTCGACGCCGATCCACCAATCTCCAGCACGATGTCCTCGGCCAACATGCCAGCTCGATAGGTGATGCCGGCGCTGTTGACGCCAAAACGCAGCCCCGTAGCAACCGCCAGACCCACCAAGCCGCTGACCAGCGCCAGCACCGCGGCTTCGAGCGCAAACATCAGCAGCATGTGACCCTTGCGAAAGCCGAGACTGCGCAGCGTGCCAATCTCGCGGGTGCGCTCGCGCACCGTCTTGGCCATGGTCGTCAGCACGGCGCTGCCGGCAATGACCAGTAGCACGAACACCACCAGGTTGCGGTACATCGACAGCATCTCTTTGCCGCGGCGGAACAGGTCGGCCATCTCCGTCTCTTGCCACAGGATCGGCTCCAGCGTCAGCCCGGCGGCTTTGGCCTCAGCAGCCATCTGCGCAATAAACTCAGGCGCACGCTGCGGTTCGGCCAGCACGATTTGGTACCCGTCGACGCCTTTGTTGCCGACGAGGTCTTGGGCCAGCGACAGCGGCCCCCACAGCAAACGCTGGTCGAATTCGCGGACCCCGCCGCTGGTCAGTCCTACGATTTCGCCGTCCAGGGCGTTGACGCGGCCCGTCGGCGAGCTGCCGGTCAGCTGGATGGTCGTGGTCTTGCAGTCCATCGGTCGTTCGACGGGAATCGGCTTGGCGGTTTTGGGGTCGAACACCTGCAGATTGCCCTTGGGCACGCAGCCGAGCGACTGGGCAAGCCCCAAGCCGGCGACCACCGCGTTCGGCTCGTCTACGCGCGCGGGGCGGCCCGCCCAGGCGTACCACTGCCAGTCCCGTCGCGCGATCTGGCCTTGGGCGATGTCGTGGCCAAACAACATGAAGGCAGCGCTCGCCGGACCCGCGTTGGCAACACCCTCGACCAGCAGCGACCGCATCGCCGCCTTGACGTCGGCCGGGTGGCGCTTGACCCAACCGTCCACGAAAGCCTGGTCTTTTTCGTCGAGCCAGTACTTGTCGGGCCGCACCCGCGCATCGACACCGCCCGCGCCTGGCTTGCGCACCATCAGGTCGCCCAGCATGTTGCGGGCGAAATTCATGCGCAGCTGACTCTCCAGCAGTTCGGACAGGTAGCCCTGAAAGGTGGCGAGCGCCACAAAGCCAATGGCCATCGTGCCAATCGCGGCGATGCTGTGACGCCATCCGCGGCGCACATTGCGCACGGCCAGGCGGAGCAGCAGGGCGAACATCTTCATGCGCTTCCTGAACTACGCGGTCGCCGCGTTCAAAAGGTCGACGGGCTTCTTGCGCATCTGACCGCGCACCACCCACCACGTTGCCACCATGATGCCCGGAGGCAGCAGCATCGCCTGCGCGGCGCACGCCCAGACAGCCGGAGTGATCAGCAACTGGATGCTCCCGGCCACGCCCGGCGGACTGAACCGAAACCCGCCGCTGTTGATGGCAAACGCCGCACACAGGCCGATCGCCAGACCGACCGCGAGGCCAATCAGCGACACCAGCAGCGACTCGCGCACCAGCAGCCCCACGACATGCCCGCGCTCAAACCCCAGTGCGCGCCAGGTGCCGAATTCGCGCAGCCGCTCGAGAATGGCCAGCGTCATCGCCCCCGCGACCGTGAACACCAGCACCGCCGTCACCAGCATCGTGATAAAGCCCACCATCGAGCCCAGAAACGCCATCGTGCCCACGTAATACGGCGCCCAAGTCTGGTCGGCATAGGTGTAGGTGTCGGTTTTCATGTCCTTGGCGGCCAGCGCCGCCTTCAGGTCTAGCGCCACCTGCCCAGCGTCGGCGCTGTCGTGCAGCAGCAGGCCCACGTAGGTGATGCGCTCGGTCGCGTACAGCGTCTGCAGCGACGCCAACGGCACAATCATGGCGGTGTCTTCGGCAATCGGCTCGGCGGCGTGAAAGCTCGCGACCATCTGGCCGTCCACGGCATTGAGCGTGCCGTCGTAGGTCTGGCCGACAATCTGGATGTCGGCGTCCGCTGCCAGCTGTTCGACGGCCTTCGGTGTATCGCAGTCGAGCACGGTCGGCGCCGGCGGCCTGCCGCGCACCTCGTCGAACACCTTGGGCTTCTGCAAGACCTTTTGCAGCCCAGCGGCGAGCGCCACACCCCGCGGCGCATCCTTGACCTGATAGGCCCACTGGCCCTGTGCCGGTCGCGCCAGCTCAGGCGAAGCCTCCAACAGCTCTGGGTGCTGCAACAGCGCCGCGTGCTCCTGTGGGTCGATGCCTAGCAGGTTGGCTGGCCGGGTCGCGCACGCATTGCCCGCCATGCCAAAGCCGCGCAGATAGCGGGTGGCCCGCTCTACGCGCTTGTCGCCTTTGGCCCACGCCAGGATGGTGTCGGTTTGGGCTTTGTCGAACTGGTACTTGTCCGGTTCCGCCGCGGCGTTGTCCAAGCCGCCCTGGACCCACACCGCGACGTGATTGGCGTGCTGGATGAAAACAGCGTTGGCCTTGAGGAACCGCTCGATGCGCACAGCGTAGCCGCCGAGCAGCACCAAGCCCGCGTACCCAAACGCGATGGCAGCCACGGTAGCCAAATTGCGCTTGCGGTTGCGGCGCAGGTTCGCGAACGCGAAGGCCCAGGCGCTTTTCATGCCGCCTCCGCCGCCACTTTGCCGTCGCGAATCCGCACCACCCGGGCCACGCGACCCATCAGTTTCTCGTCGTGGGTCGAAAACAGAAAGGTTACGCCGCGTTTCTGGTTCAGATCGACCATCAAGTCGACCAGCTTGGCGGTGGTCTCGGAGTCCAAGTTCGCGGTCGGCTCGTCGGCAAGCACCAGCGCCGGCCGCGTGACCTGCGCTCGCGCAATCGCCACGCGTTGCCGCTGGCCGCCGGACAAGCGGTCCGGAAACTGCGTCGCAAACTCGGTCAGCTCAACGTCGACCAGGGCCTGCGCCACGCGCTCGCCGCGTTCTTGCGCCGACAGCTCGTCGTGCAGCAACAGTGGTAGTTCGACGTTTTCAGCGACACTGAGCACGGGAACCAGGTTGAAAGCCTGGAAAATGTAGCCGATCTTGCGGTTGCGCAGCTTGCAGCGCGCGGCGTCGTCCAGGTGCGAGATGTCCTGGCCGCCGAGCACGATGCGGCCCTCGTCTGGCTCGTCTAGGCAGCCAATCAGGTTGAGCAGTGTGCTCTTTCCGGAGCCTGACGCGCCGACAACGGCAGTAAACTCACCGGCTTGTACCTGCAGGTCCAGACCGCGCAGCGCCCGGACCTTGGTCATGCCCAGCTCGAACGACTTGTGCACGCCTTGGACGTCGACCAAAACCTCGCTCATTCCAGCTCCTCGGCTCACCGCTGCCGCGGATCCACCTCGACCTGCCCGCCGCACACCACCAGGCGCACGCGCGCCGCCATGCCGAGCGGATCGCCGTCGAACACCAGCACATCGGCTGGTCCACCCTCAGCTACCGTGCCTGTCGCCGGTCGCGGACCTTGCGCCAAGTCCAGGATTTCCGCAACGTGGCGCGTCACAGCCGCCAGCGCCAGCGCCGGATCCAGGCCGTTGGCCGCGGCAAAGCCGGCATCCCAGCGGATGTGGCGTGCGTTGTGGGTGTCGCCGGTAGCAATCGCGACCTTGACTCCAGCCTTGGTCAGAATCGTCGCGGCATCGTCGCGGGCGCGCCGGTTCGACGGATCGTACGGCCGTGTGCGCACTTGCCCCAAGATCACAGGCACTTTGGCTGCCGCCAGGTCCTGCGCCACGACGTGCGCCTCCGCGCCGCCGGCGATGACCAGCCGCAGCTTGAACTCGGCTTGCACTCGCAATAGCGCTGCGATGTCGTCTGCGCGCTGTACGTGGGCGACCAAGGGCCGGCCCGCTTTGACCTGCGCGGCCAGCGCCACTAGCGCCGCGTCGTCGCGCAGACGCTGCAAGGACTCCGCCTCTGGTGGTGACAGTTTCTTTTTTGGGTCCAAGCTGTTCAGGCGCACAACGTAACTTAGCAGCTCACGCAAAACGGCAATCTGGCCCGACCGCGCCCCGACCAGCGGTTCACCATTCTTGGCGTCGTCGCCAAGCGTCAGGTGAATGGCAACGTCGTCGCGCACCGCCGCCTCGCCGACCAGCTGGCCAGTCGTGCGAAAGGCGACCGACTGCCCGACCACCGTCGCATTGCCGACCGGCCGCGCCACCGAAACGGTCACGCCGCCTTTGCGCGCCGCATCGATAGACCGCGACAGCGTCACGATGCCGTCGATGGCCTTAACGTGGGCGAGGTTGAGCGACCGCCGCGCCACGCCGTCGTGGGTGTTGTCCTCCATGTCGATCTCGACCTGGCCCATGCGGCTCAGCGACTCGATAAAGCCGGGGACGACCACGCCCTTGCCGAGGTAATCGTGCACTGTGGCACCCGCAGCGTTGGGCGCGCACGATTTTCGGCTCCGCGGATCGCCATCCTTGGCTGGCGTGGGGTTGGCCACACCGATGCAGAGGATCTTGTCGCCCTGGATCAGGATTTCGGCGTCGGCAAGCGGCTTTTCGTCCGCGACCACCGAGTGCAGGGTCACGCCCTTGATGAGCGTCAGGGTCGGCGCGGATTGTGCCCGCGCGGTGCCTGCGCTCAGCGCAAGCGCGAGGCACACGGGCGCAGCGATGTAGACAGCCTTAGTGCTCACAGCCACACACTCCGTGGTTCGGCCGGGCATCGGTGCTCCACGCCGCTTGCAGGTTGACGCCGTCGCCGACCACCATCGTCCCGTCGACGAACACGCGCTCGGGCTGGGCACCGATAACAAACGGCGAGCCCGGCCACACCAGCACGTCCGCCTCTTTGTTGGGCTCCAGCGTGCCGATGCGGTCGCCGAGGCCAATCGCCAGCGCTGGGTTGCGGGTGACCGACTGAATCGCCGCCTGCTCTGAAAGCCCGTAGTGGTGCGACTTTGCCGCCTCGAAGATGAACCATCGCGCGTCGATGACCGGGTGATCCGTCTTTAATGCCAGGCGAACACCCGCTTCGTCGAGGATTTTCGGCCCGTACACGCTGGCGTCGTAGGCCTCCATCTTGAAGCCCCACAGGTCGCTGAAGGTGGCCACGGCCACTTTGCGCTCCTTGAGCAGCTGCGGCACTTTCCAGGCCTCCAGCGCATGGTGAATCGCCGCGACCTTGAAGTTGAATTCTTCGGCCACCCGCAGCAGGGTCTCGATGTCGTGCACCTCGTAGCAGTGCACTTGCAGCGACACCTCGCCGCGCAAAAGGGCCACCAGCGCTTCGAGGTCGGCGCGATGCGGCCGCGGTGGCGCCTTGGGGTCGTCCTTGCTATCGCGATCCCATCGCGCTTGTTGGTCTTTGAGGTCGCGGGCCTCGGTCAGGCGCTGGCGCATCAGCCAGGCGTGACCCAGCCGCGCCATCGGCATCATGGTGCGCTCGCCGTAGACGCGCTTGGGGTTCTCGCCCATCGCCCATTTCATCGCGCGCGGTGGGTTGGGCAACTGCATGTGCGCCACAGTCTTGCCGTGCAACTTGACGTACAGCGCCTGGCCGCCCATCACGTTGCCGCTGCCCGGCAGAATCAGCGCGGTCGTGACGCCGCCGCCCACGGCCCGTGCAATCGCAATGTCTTCGGGGTCAAAGGCGTCGATGGCGCGCACAAACGGCGTGGTCGGCGCGGTCATCTCGTTGCCGTCGGCCTTGGCCTTGCCGTGCGGCGCCGGGTACACGCCCAGGTGCGAGTGCATGTCGACAAGGCCTGGCGTGACGATCTTGCCGCCCAGGTCGATGACGCGGGCATTGGCGGGCGGGGTCAGGCCTTTGCCGATAAAGGTGATCCGCCCCCCTTGCATGGTGAGGTCGGTGTTCTGCAACACCTGGCCGGTGGCGGTCCACAGCGTGCCATTGCGTAGCAGGGTCGGCCGCTGGTCGGCATCGGGCGGGCGCGCGGCGGCCGGAAGCGCCACTGCCAAAAGGCACGAGCAAGCAATTGCGCAACGTAAAAGCACGCCGGTCCTGTGGCGACGACCATCGGGTGTCGGGGCGCGCAGTATCGGTTGGTTGGGGCTGGGGTGCAATGCGGCGGAGGCTGCGCAAATGCCCAGCACGCCTACGGCTCCCGCACCCGCGCCAGCAAATGCTCGATCGCCGCATCGCGGTAGGCGTCGTTCCACAGCGGCACGTGCAGCGCGCCATTGACCTGCCACAAGTCGACCTGCGTACCCTGCTTGCACGGCGCCCAGCGCGTGCGGTTGGTCTCGTTGCCGAGCAGGATGTCCTCAAAGTTGATGTCCGTCAGCTTCTCGCCCTTTGCCGAACACCCGTCGTAACCCACCCAATTCGCGGCCGACGTCTTGACGCCCGGGAATGCATTGCCGAGGTTGGCGCCACCGTTGAACGGGATGACGTTGTCGAGCGTGCCATGCACGAACAGCACATTGACCGGCAAGGTGTTCTTGCACCACTTGGGGTCGATGTCGGTGGCGCCAGCGAGGCTGAGCACCGCCGTGACCTTGGCAGGGCGCTCGCACGCAAACCGCAGCGCCATGAAGGCGCCGTTGCTGTGACCGTACAAGTACACGCGAGCCGGGTCGACCTTGAGCTTGGCGACCGCCTCGTCGATGAGCGCCTCGATGTAGGCCACATCGTCCACGGGCTGATTGCCGAAGTTGCAGCAGGCCTTGGTCGCGTTCCAGAACTGAATGCCAGCAGCGTTCTTGGTGCCCTCGGGCACGGCCGCCACAAAGCCGAGCTTGTCGACGCGCGCCGTGAGGCCGAGATACAAATCCTGCTGCCAGCCCGTCGCCGAGAAGCCGTGCAGCAAGAGGATAAGCGGCCACTTGTCTTGCTTGGACCAGTTCTTGGGCACGGTGACGGAGGCGGGGCGCGGGCCGAAAATCGTGGTTGGCGCAGCTGCGTCCGATCCGGCTACGTCGGCGCCGCTGCCTGTGTCTGCGGTTTGCGAGGCGTCGGCGGCAACTTCCGCCTGGACGTCTCCGGCGTCGGGCGGTCCAGGCAGCGAGACCCGTGGCGCGCCCCCGTCAGATTGGCCGAAAATGCTGGCGTCGCTGGCATCAAACGCCGCACCGGCGGCACTCGTTGCGGTTGCCGGCAGCGGGTCGTCGCCGCAGGCGACCGAGAGGGCTGCGAGAACCAAGGCGAGCGTGCTGCGCTTGTTGACCATGGCGGGCTGCAAGGACCGCGGCGGGCGGCTGAAGCGCAAAGTAACCGAAGCGTGTCAGGGCGCCAAGGCCAAGTTGCCGACGCAATTCCGGTGGCCTGCCCAAGTTGCCGCGCACCCGCCGCAGCGCTACCCTGCCCGCCCTTGGAGGCCGCACCGCCCATGCCACGCGCCCTGTTCTGCTTGTTTCTGGTGCTATCCTGCACCCGCGACCCCTGCGCCAACGACTGCAAGTGGTTCGGCAAGTGCACCGCCGCGCCCGGTGGCTGCACCGCCGCGGGCAACGCCGACTGCGCGCGCAGCGACGCCTGCCGCGACTACGGCCGCTGCACGGCCAAAGACGGCGCGTGCCACATCGGCGGCGAGGCCGACTGCCGCAAGGCCGCGCCTTGTCGGCTCGACGGCCGCTGCGTGCCGGGTCCCAAAGACAAGTGCATGGCCGGCAGCGACCGCGATTGCGCCCAAAGCGAGGCCTGCCGCGACCGCGGCTTGTGCAAGGCCCTCGACGGCGCCTGCGCTTCGGGCAAATAGGCAGCGCAACCTTTGTCACTCACTGCGCGAACCACGGGGCGGCTGACGCTGGGCCTGACTCTGGCGGGATGGACGGCGACGCCGCTGTTTCTGGTCCATTTCGCCGCCAGCATCGACGCTTGGACCTCGAATGGCTGGCGCTATGGCTTTGCCGCGCTGCTGTGGCTGCCGACGCTGGTGGTGCTGCGGCTGCGCGGTCAGTGGCCAAAGGGCCTGCTGCGTGCGGCGGCGGTGCCGGCGCTGTTCAATGCGGCGGGCCAGATGGCGTTCGCTGAGAGCTTCTACCGGGTCGACGCCGCCACGGCAATTTTTGGGCTGCGGCTGCAGCTGGTGTTCGTGGCCCTCGGCGCCTGGCTGCTGTTTCGCGATGAGCGCGAGGTGCTGCGGCGGCCGCGGACCTGGCTGGGCATGGCGCTGGTGTTTGCCGGGATTGCTGGCACGGTGTTCCTGGCGCCAGGCGCGCGTCCGCGTGCAGAGCTCATCGGCGTGGCGCTGGCGGTCGCTGCCGGGCTGCTGTATGCCGGATACGGGCTCGGCGTGCGGCGGTACATGGCCAGCTACAGCTCGGTGGCCGCATTCGCCGCGATCAGCCAGTGGACCGCGGCGATGATGGTCTTGGCCATGCTGGCTTTCGGTCGCGACTACGGCGCTGCGGCTTGGAGCCTGTCAGCCGGGCAATTCGGCCTGCTTTTGGTCAGCTCTGTCGCCGGGATCGCGCTGGGCCACGTGTTCTACTACATGGCGATGGCGAGGCTCGGCGTCGCGGTGACTGCAGGCGTGCTGCAACTGCAGCCGTTCACAGTAGCCATTGGTAGCTGGTGGCTGTTCGGTCAGACGATGGGCGCTGCGCAGGTCGCGACCGGTGTGCTGGCAGTCGTGGGCGCGGTGCTTTTGGTGGCCCAGCCGAAAGGCGCGGCCGGCGCCAGTCAGGTCCCCGAGCGTTCCAGCACGACCTCGCCGCGGCAGTAGTCGCACGTCTGCATCAGTTCCAGGTGATCCGCGTCGAGCGCGCACGTGTCCTGCCGCAACCGCCGGTCGAACCACATCCAGTCGTAGACCATGCCCGCGACGTCAGGCTGTGCAGCCGCAGTCGCGTGGTCCGGTGGCTCAGAGCGAAACAACGGCCCATAGGACTGGACGCGCTCGATGGTGACGCGATGGCCGTCGCGATCCAAAGCGAAGACCTCGCGGCTGCGATAGAGCGTCACGCCCCACTTCTTGAGGCAGGTGTAGTGAACCACCTGCAAAGCCTCGGCGATCGGCCCGGCTTCGGCGACCAGCAGCGTCTGCATCGTCAGTCCGCCGAGTACGCGCTCAATAGTCCACATGCCAAGCAGGTTGGCCCGCGCGAACCACCCCAGGCGGGCTCGCCAAAATTTCGACCAGTCGGTGATGGCGAAGCGGTAGCGACCGCGCCAGCCACCGAGCTTGTCGTTGTAGTACCAGACGGTGTAGGGCTCGATGTCGGGCATGGCGACACCGTAGGGCCGGGCACGGGTTCGGTCAAGGCGGGCAGGCGCAGGCGAGTGTGATCGGATCTGGTGGCCTGCCCTGCCTGGACGCAGGCACAAGAACGAACTGGCCGATTGTCTGCGTGCATGCTCGCCGACTGCGCTGGGCGTGGGACTGAAGTCCCCCGCGATGCTCAAGAAGCCCCTTCGGGGCTGAAAGACAGAGCTTTCTAGCGCTTATCAGTGGTGCACCCCGTGTCCTCCAGCTGAGTCTGCTTGCAGACTTCTCGAACATCGCGGGGGACTTCAGTCCCACGCGAAGCCCGAACGCTGCCACGGCAGCGGGCGGGCCACTGGTTTGGATCGCACTCGGCGCAGACAGTCGCAGGACCGAAGCGCTGGCAGAAAAACTCGCGCACGACAACGCGCAACCAACCGCCATGGGTAAGAACGGCTCACAACCAACGACGCGACGCAGACTCCGACTCTGGGTCGGCACCATGGCCTCGGTGTGGGTTGTGGCCAGTCCGGTGCCGGCAAACGCGCAGGTTGACGCTGGCGCACTGGCGCTGCGAGACGGGGAGGTCGCGGCGAGAGCGCGCGAGTTCGGGCGCCTGCTTGCGGAGTACGAAGCCTGGCGTGATCGCGACTGGGCAGCTCGTCGCAGAGGCGACACGCGGTTCATCGCCTGCGCTACCGATTGGATTAGCCTGATGGCCCGGCTCGTCGCATTGGCCCGAGACGCATCGCCGCGTCGGCTTCACTGCGTAGATCTCCCAGCCGACGAATGCGCGAGAAGGGCCACCATCGTGGCGCAAATCGTTGCCGACAAAGTCGCGCTTCTCGGCTATGAAATCTCCATGTGTCTGAACCGTGCCCGTTACCCGGAGCCCGGCAGCGCCGAACCAATGGAACCATTTGCAGAGGCTGCCCTACCCCGCTTGCAGGCACCTAGCGACACGACAGATCCAGCGTTGCGGCGCGCCGACCTGGAGCCGTGGCTGCGCGCATTGGTGGCGCGGGCGGAAGCCATTGCCCAGGCCATCCAGTGGCACGCGGACTGGTTTGGCTTGAACTGCGAAGTGTCCAAAGACGAGGCCCATCCGGGTTGTGCGTTCATGCTCCGGCAGTTCGGCGACGCATTGCCGAAGATGCGCGGCGCGACCGCTACGCTCCGCCACAGCGTCGCACCGGCCGCGACGGCGACGCCGACAGCACTTGCAGTGGCGTTGGCGCAGGCCGACGACGAATTATCTTCGGCCGCGAGCCAGCGCAACAGACTGCGCATGTGCATCAGCGGGTCAGCCGACCCGGCAGCGTATCATCCGGATGATGTGGTCACGCGCACTGACGACAGCGAACTGGGCGATGTTGGGCACCTGGACGATTGGTGGCGGGTTCGGCCGGCAGCGACAGACGTGCTGACCCATAGTGTTGTCTGGCCGCTGCTGACTCAGCCCCGTTGGTGAGCGCCGCTGCTGCGCAACTGGCGTCGCCACAAGTCGCCCCACAAGCCACCGCATTGGACACCCTCTGAACAAGGCCAGCAGATCCGATCACCCTCTACCGGCACCTTGCACTTGAACCCCGGTTGAAAGCGTGCGGTTGTCAGCGCACCCTTGGAGTTGCCCAACCCTGCGGCGCTGGTCCAGGCCGCGCTCGGCATGGCGGAGACGGCGGCGCGGTGACCCGGCAATGGTACGGCTAAGCGCCCACGCGGCAGCCAGGGGTTGACCCACCCCGCGACCGGTCGCACCATGGCCTCAGCGCGACCGTCGCCGCCCCGGACACACCATGGCCACCGCACCCGTTGATCCCGACGCCCGCACTGCTTCGGGCAACACCGTCGGCAACGACGATGCGACACTTGGCGCCGAGGCGCACACGGCGCCGGTGCGCGCCACGGTCAAAGTCAATACGCCGCCACCGGCGACACCCGCAGGCGACCTCGCGCAAACCGTGCGGGCCGCCTTGCAAGCGTCTTCCGACGCAACGCCGCAGACCAATGCAGACCGCTACGCCGAATCGCGCGAGCTCGGGCGCGGCGGAATGGGTCGCGTGGTCGAAGCGACCGACCGCCTGCTCGGCCGGCGCGTAGCGGTCAAGCAGATGCTGGCCGCCGGGGATGTAGGGCTGCGGCGGCGCTTTGATCAGGAAGCGCTGGTGACCGCTCAGCTCGACCATCCGGGGATCCCGACTGTGTTCGAGCGGGCCACCGACGGAGCGGGCAAGCCCTACTACACCATGCGCCTCATCGAGGGTGAGACGCTGGCACAACGGCTGCGCGCAGCGCGGAGCTGGCCAGAGCGGTTGCCCTTGCTGCCCGTGGTGATTCGCGTCGCGCAGACGCTTGGCTTTGCCCACGCCAAGGGCGTGGTGCACCGCGACGTCAAGCCCGACAACGTGGTGGTGGGTTCGTTCGGCGACGCCGTGCTGCTCGACTGGGGCATCGCCAAGGTGCGGGGCCTCGCAGAGCAGCGGTCGGACGCAGCGGCCGGTGTCAGCGGCGACGGTGGCTTGACGGCCCATGGTGCAGTGCTCGGCACGCCGGCCTATATGGCGCCGGAACAAGCGCGCGGTGAGACCGATAAAGTCGATGAGCGCAGCGACGTGTTCGCGCTCGGCGCCATGCTCTACCACCTGCTGGCAGGCAAGGCACCGTACACGGGTAAATCGGTGACAGAAATCCTGGCAGCTGCGCGAGCGGGTCAAGCGCCGGACCTGGACACAGCCGCGCCGGAGACGCCTGCTGCGTTGCGGGCGGCAGCGCGCAAGGCCATGCACCCCGATCCGAGTCAGCGCCACGGCAACGCCGCCGAATTTGCGCGTGACGTCGAGGGCTTCATGGCGCAGGCGGTGCTGCGGCCGGTGTCGCGCGGCATGGAGCGCTTCATCCAGTCGGTCAGCTGGTTCGGTCTGGTGATGTGCGTGGTCATCGCAGCGCTGGGGTGGGCAGTGTCGCCGACCTTTCGCGACATGGGCGCAGCCGCGTATTTCACGCTGCTGTTTTTTGTCACGGGTCTGACGGTTGGTGCAGTCGAGTGGCAGACGCAAGGCCGTCACCACCTGCTGGGCCTGGCCGCCGGCATGACCGCGCTGACGGCCGGCAGTGCGTACATCGGCGCCATCGTCGGCATGTTGCACGTCAATCGGGCGTTGACGAGGCCGGAAATCCTGGCCGACGCGGACAAATTCCGGCAGTTGTCAGCGCTCGGCTACGTCGAAGCCATGGGTAACGTGCCGTACGGGCTGACGTTGGCGCTGGTGCAGGCGATGGTGCTGGCGTTTGCGTGGCGAAGGGCGACGGTGGCGCGACAGCAGGTGTAGCGTCGCTGGCGTCGCGTCAGTTGGTTTTTCATGCCGGCTTGCTGGTCAGTTGCACGGTCACGCTGCGGCCCGCCAAGCATCGCGCCGCCAGGTCATCGATGCCGTCGCCGTTGACGTCCAGGGCCACCAGCTCCACCGGTTCCTGGTTGACGTACAGCATCTTCTCGACCACCGCGAACGCGCCTTTGCCGTCTGCCAGCACCAGCACCACGCAGACTTTCGCACCGGCGCCGATGAGCGCGACGGCCCAGCGCCCCGTCTCCGCCGAACCTGGCGATAATCCCGTGACCGTCGCCGGAGCAGATGGTGATACCGCGGTTGGTCGCGACCAGCAAAATGTGGGCGCGCAGCCCGCCGCCAACGAACAGGAAAAGGCGTGGTTGTCCCTGCGCGGCACGGTTGGCCAGGTGCCCGCCTGCCAAGCGTAGTGCGCTGCGGGTCAGGATGGCGCCAGATGGGTCGCCTCGGCAAGACTGCACGGCGTTGCGCAGTTTGTGCTATGCCGAACCGCCTTGAGGTGAGTTCAAACCTACCGCAGGGAAGGAGCGACGAGTTGGCTTACGAAGCCGCAAGTTTGCGACCCACGGAGCAAGCAAGAACAGCAATCGTCGATGGCCACGGGTCATCGCGATGCTGTATAGATCGGCGCGCGCTGGGGCTGCTCCTGCACCGGATGGACAATACGGCCATGCAGGAACGGACCAGAATCGCGGCACGGCGGCGGCGCGACGTGTCCCTGGCAAGCCGCCTGGACCGTTTTTTCGGAGGGGTGCGGTGAAGCGTGCCATCGTCGCAGCCCTGGCCGGCCTCGCCACGACCCAGGCGCTGCTGTATGTCGGCCTTGCCGCGGCCTATTGGCTGTACGACCACGCGTGGGGTCCGCTCGGCGTCGCGCTTGGCATCGTGTTCGGCTTTGGCGCAGTCCTGGCTGGCACCGGCACTGCGTACCACAAGCTGCGCAGTCCAAAGGGTCGGTGGCTCGAATCGGCCGTGCCTGTGCCGGTTGCGCTCGCCGGCATCGCGCTGGCTTTGCCCGTTTTCTCGTATGGCCGGGCGCTCTATCCGATCACGGTGTGCGAAACCACACCAGAGCGACTGGTCGCCGACGCCGCCCGCTGCGACATCCTGTGCACCGAAGGCTGGTCGCGAAAGAACACCCCGATTGCCAAGTACACGGTGACCTCGGGCAAAGGCACCAGCGCTGCGACGCACACGCACCACGTCCAGGCTTTGACCCCAGCGACACCTGACGGCCGCTACCTGGTGTGGTTTGAGGGCGAGGCACCAGACCGCGCGCGCTGTGTGTGGTGGGATCGGACGAACCCGGCGGACGAGGCCGCACGTCGACACCCGCTTGGACACCCCCAGGCCATAGTAGGCGAATGGGTGCCAGACGCGGACCCCGCAATACGCTGGTTTCGCACCAAGGTTGCGATCTTCGCGCTGGTGGTCAACCTCGCAGCGCTTATCGCCGCAGCAAAGCTCGGGCGCAAGGAACTGCGGGGCGGGTGACGCCTGCAGTCGACCCATTGTCGGCAAAATCCGCTAATGGACTGAAAAGCAATGACTTAAACGCTGTCGGCACCAGGCGGAGCCGCGCGTCGGCCTCCGAGGCCGCGACCTGGCGACCCACAAAGCAAGCAAGAGGGTCGGAGAAATGATTGAGTAAATCATTTCCATGCCCTAACATCGCGGCCCTTTTTTTGCGGGGCGCCATCGCGCCTGCCGGAGTCCGATGTTGCGCCGTCTGTCTACGCGCTCATTTCTCGTCGCTACCGCTCTCGCGCTCGGCCTCGCCGCCCTGCCCGGTTGTATCGCACCTTCCGGAGGCGGCGGTGGCGGTGGTGGTGGCGGCTTCGGAGCCTTCGGGGACAGCGGGCTATTGGGCGCAGACACGCACGCCGATGACGCGGCGAGTCTGGAGGCAGCCGCCAACACCGATGCACTGGCGGCAGCCGCCAATACCGATGCAGCGGCGAGTTCGGATGTGGCTACCATTGCCGATACGCAGGACATCGCAGACGCCAAGCCTGGCCAGGACACCGGAACGGTCAGCGACACCAAGACGGACACCAAGGCAGACGCGGTGGTCACCGTGGACGTCGTCCCGGACTCCGGCCCCGACGTCTGCAAGCCGCTGTCGTGCCAAGCACTTGGCGCCGAGTGCGGGACTTTGTTCAACGGTTGCACAGAAATTGATTGTGGCACCTGCGCTTCGGGCAAGGTGTGCGGCAGCGGCTTGCAGGCCCACAAGTGCGTCTGCGCGCCCAAGACTTGCGGCAACCTCGGCGTTACCTGCGGCAAGCACCCCGACGGCTGCGGCGGCCAGGTCGACTGCGGCAAGTGCCCGGAGTGCAGCCCGACCTGCCCGGCCGGCTGGTCTTGCGGCGACGACGGAGCGTGCCAGAACGGCACGGCCACCAACCTCGCGCTCCATGTCCAGACCCGCGCAGTCGGCGGCACGATCCTCGTTGACGGCAAAGCGCCGGTATTGACCGGCAACTGCGGTACAACCTCGACCAGCATGGTCGGCACGGTGACGCTGACCGAAAAGACCCAGGGCTACTCATTCACCTTCACCGTGTCGTGCAAGAGCGCGTGGAGCCAGGGCTTCGCCTGGTCCGGCAAGGTCTTCCCGGGGGTCTACGAGGTACGCTCTGGCGGCGAACCCTACTACGCCAACCTTCCGTCTGGCTTGCAAAAGGTCATCGGTAGCCTCGACTTGCAAAGCAACGACAAGACCGACGTCGCACTCGACATCCAAACGCGAGCGGTCGGTGGGACCCTCCTCGTCGACGGCAAAGCGCCCGCTCTGACTGGCAATTGCAGTTCCACGTCCACCAGCATAGTCGGCACGGTCACGCTGACCGAGAAGTCCCTGGGCTACTCGTTTAGCTTCACCGTGTCGTGCAAGGACGCGTGGAGCAAGGGTTTTTCGTGGTCCGGCAAGGTGTTCCCGGGCGTCTACGAGGTGCGCGCCGGCGGCGAACCGTATTACGCCAACCTGCCCTCCGGCCTGCAAAAGGTCATCGGCAGCCTAGATCTGCAAAGCTACGGCAAAACCGACATCGTCCTCGACATCCAAACCCGTGCGGTCGGCGGCACCATCCTTGTCGACGGCAAAGCGCCGGTTCTCACTGGTAATTGCAGCACGACGTCCACCAGCATGGTCGGCAGCGTCACCCTGACCGAAAAGACCCAGGGCTACTCGTTTACCTTTACCGTATCGTGCAAGGACGCGTGGAACAAGGGTTTTGCGTGGTCCGGCAAGGTCTTCCCCGGCGTCTACGAGGTACGCGCCGGCGGCGAACCGTATTACGCCAACCTCCCTTCCGGATTGCAGAAAGTCATCGGCAACCTCGACCTGCAGAGCTACGGCAAGACGGATATGGTGCTCGACATCCAGACCCGCGCCGTCGGCGGCACCATCCTGGTCGACGGCAAGGCGCCGGTGCTGAGCGGCAATTGCAGCTCGACCTCGACCAGCATGGTCGGCACCGTTACCCTGACGGAGAAGGACCAGGGCTACGCGTTCTCGTTCACAGTGTCCTGCAAAGACGCGTGGAGCAAAGGTTTCACCTGGTCCGGCAAGGTCTTCCCGGGCGTCTACGAGGTGCGCGCCGGCGGCGAACCGTATTACGCCAACCTGCCATCTGGACTGCAGAAGGTCATCGGCACCATCGACCTGCAGAGCTACGGCAAAACCGACATCTCGCTCGACATCCAGACCCGCGCGGTCGGTGGCTCGATTCTTGTCGACGGCAAATCGCCTGTTCTGACTGGCAATTGCAGCTCGACGTCCACCAGCACGGTCGGCACCGTGACGCTGACCGAGAAGACCCAGGGCTACTCGTTCACCTTCACCGTGTCGTGCAAGAACGCATGGAGCCAGGGCTTCGCCTGGTCCGGCAAGGTGTTCCCGGGCGTCTACGAGGTGCGCGCCGGCGGCGAGCCGTACTACGCCAACCTGCCGTCCGGCCTGCAAAAGGTCATCGGCAACCTGGACTTGCAGAGCTACGGCAAAACGGACGTTGTCGTCGACGTCCAGACCCGCGCGGTCGGCGGCACCATTCTGGTCGACGGTAAGGCCCCTGTTCTGACTGGCAATTGCGGCTCAACGTCCACAAGCATGGTCGGGACGGTCACGCTAACGGAAAAGACTCAGGGCTACGCGTTCACCTGTACAGTGTCGTGCAAGGACGCATGGAACAAGGGTTTCGCCTGGTCCGGCAAGGTTTTTCCGGGTGTCTACGAAGTCCGCGCCGGCGGCGAACCGTACTACGCCAACCTGCCGTCCGGGCTACAGGTCGTCATCGGCAAGCTCGCGGTCCTCTAGCGCGCGCCTGTGCGCTTGGGGCTCCGCAGCCGCGTCGTCCTCGCCGTCTGCGTCAACGGCCCGCACGAAATGAAATGGCCGGCCGCCGACCTCGCGAGTCTGCAGTTCCAGGTTCGACTGCAGCCGCACCAGCTTGATGAATTGATTGGTACCGTAGGCCCGCACATCGAATTCCGGATCCAGGCGCCGGACCATCGTCGACAGTTCGGACAACTGCACGAAGCCATCCTGGTCAGCGTCCAGGTTGCCCAGCGCGGCGCCAAGCAGCGCGCTTGCCGCGACACGCGGTCGCTCCGTCGCCGTGTCGTCGCCGATTTCGGGTGCCGGCGGAGCTTCCTGTCCGCTGGCTGAAGTTTCCGCGGCTTTCGTCGCTCTGCCCCGCCTCGACCGACGCGGTTTGCTGGGCGTAGCTTCACTGTCCGCTGCCGCTGAATCGTGCGCAGCCACGGCAACTTCGGCCAGCTTTGCGGACCGACGGCTTCTGGGTTGGGCCGCGCCGCCCGACTGCACCGCCAGTTGCTTGCCGGTCGTCGCCACCGCGGTCTTCGCCAGCAACGCCACGTCGATGAACTCGTCGCATGCCCGCCGGAACGAAATCGGCGTCTGCGCCCGACCGTAGCCAAACACCCGCAGGCCCGACTCGCGCAACCGCGATGCAAGGCGCGAAAAATCGCTGTCCGATGACACGATGCAAAACCCACCAAAGCGGCCGGAGTACAGCAAGTCCATGTCGTCGATCATCAGGGCGATGTCGGTCGCGTTCTTGCCGGCCGTGACGGCGAACTGCTGCATCGGCGTCAGCGCGTGTTCATGCACGAGGTTGCGCCAGCCCGACAGGTTGCTCGACGCCCAGTTGCCGTAGATCCGCCGCACGTAGGCCGTGCCGTGGCGCGCGACGTCGGTCAGGATTGGACTCAGCGTATCCGGCGAGGCGTTGTCGGCGTCGATGAGCACCGCGAGTTTGAGGTTGGCAACGCTCTCGGACATCGGGGACCGCCTACTTGGATGCGGCGGGATTGTGGGCGCACCACCCGCAAAGTCAAGGCGCGATTGCCTAGCCAAACGACGTTCCGCTATCCTGTCGACGGCCCGCTGCGGTGGGCTTGCGGAGGCTCTCGCGCGATGTCTGCTGTGCCTGCCCATGACGACCTGACCGCGGACACCGATACGCCGGTGGCCGTTGCGCCTGTGATTCGCGCGGACACAGACGACTAAGTGGCCCGCCGACCAGCAGCAGACGACCTGGCGGCGCTCGTCGCATTTGGCGCGGGCGAAGTCGCGCGGCAGGCGACCGCCGAAATCGTCGCCCAGCGCTGGACGCCAACCCCTGACGGACTGGCGAAGGCACACGTTGCTTGTATCCAGAGCACCCTGCGTGCCTGGGCACAGGCGCGCGCGCCCACCGGCGTCGACCTGGCGGTCCTCTGGACGCGGTCCGTGGACGCTGTGGACGCGCAAAGGCTGTCCGACGACGCTCCGCAATTGCCCATCGCCGACCTGGGCCGGATCTACGAGCGGCTGCTGGGCCTTTCGCCGACCTGGGATGCCGACGCGCGAACGGTGCGCCTTGCGGCCGTAGCGGGTCACGCGCGACGGCGCTCGGGCAGCTACTACACGCCCCCGCGATTGGTGCAGTGCATCGTCGATGCCGTCCTGGGGCCGCTACTCGCAGACGCGACGCGCGACGCCGATCCCGTTGCGGCGGTGCTGGCCTTGCGTGTGCTGGATCCGGCGTGCGGCAGTGGCCACTTCTTGCTTGTCGTCGCGGACCGCCTGGCCGCAGCATTGGCGGCCGCGCGCGGGCTGCCTGCCGCCGGGCGTCGCGAACGCGTTGATATTGCCGGGTATTGCCTATTCGGGCTGGATCTCGATGGCACTGCCGTCGACCTGTGCCGGGCGAACCTATGGCAGTGGTGCGGCTTTGACCCAGCGCGTGCGAACGCCATCCGCGCGCAGGTTCGCCGGGGCAACGCGCTGCTGGGTCGCGGACCGCAAGTTGGACCCCAAGCGACCGCCACCGGCATCCCGGACAGCGCGTACAAGACCACCGGGGCCGACGACGCTTCCGTTGCGCGCGCCCTACGGCGGGAAAATACCCTTGCCCGCCGGGATCCTCAGCTTGTCCGGGCCATGGCAGCGATGACCGATCCCGCGCACGCCGAGGCTGTTTGGCTGGCCAACGCCTGGTGTTCGGCGTTCGTCCTGCCCAAGTCGGCCCGCCCGGCCGTGCCCACCAATGCCGACCTTGCGCGTGCAGTCCGCGGCATTGCGGTCGCGGAACCCGTACATCGCGCTGTCCTGCGAGCCTCGGTGTCAGAGCACTTCTTCCACTGGCGCCTGGGATTTCCAGAGGTGTTTCAAGGCGCGCGCAGCGGCTTTGATGCCGTCGTCGGCAATCCGCCGTACCTGAACCAGTTGCACACGGACACGGCGACGGCGCGGTCCAGTGCCGAACTCTTGCGGTCGTGCACCCATGGCCTGGTCGGTGGCCTCGCCGACACCGCCGCCGCATTCTGGGCGCGGGTGCCTGAACTGGTGCGGCCGGGGGGGATGGCCGGTCTGGTCGTCCCGCATTCGCTGTTGGTCACGGCGGACACGGCGCCCGTTCGACGACAATTGCTTGGCCAGGGGCGGCTCCGCGGCATCTGGGTGGCCGGCGAGCGCGCCTTTGCCGACGCCGACGTGCTGACCTGTGCGCCCATCTGGCAGCGAAGCGCCGCGGTTTCGCGAAGCGGCGATGAGCCGCCCGAGTTGGCGCTGCAACGCTGGACCGGCGCGAACGGTGCCGCAGCGGCGCCACTGACGCTTGACTGCGCCGAACTGCAGCGTCAACCGACTTGGGGCGCGCTTGCAGCGGATCTGCTCGGTATTCCCACAGTCTCGGCCGTATCGGCGGCGACGGTGGACGACTGGGCGACAGCGACAGCGGATTTTCGCGACCAGTACTACGGCCTCGATGGCTACGTCGTCGACCTGCCCGACGCAGACCCTCGGTTGTTCGCGCCGCTGGTGACCGCTGGGTTGCTTGATCTGGCGACATGTCACCACGGGTCGCGGCCGACCCGGCTGCTCAAGCGCGTCTGGAACGCGCCGCGAGTCGACATTGCCCGCATGCAGCAGTACGGTACGCTCGGCCCTTGGATCGAGCAGCGGCAAGTCCCCAAGGTGCTGGTCGCGACCCAAACGTCGGCGATGGAGGTGTGGGTCGATGCCTCCGGCGATTGCCTGCCATCGGTGCCGGTGCTGACGGTCGTGCCGCGTTCGCACGGTCAACTGTGGTCGGTCGCTGCGGCGCTGGCATCGCCAGTCGCCTCGGCTTGGGCGGCGGCCCAGTATTCCGGGGCCGCGTTAGCCTTGACGGCGCTCAAGCTCAGCGCGACCCAACTGATGGGCATTCCGCTGCCCGATATCACAGCCGCACAGTGGGCGGCCGCCGTAGTGTCGCTCCAAGCCGCCCACGCTGCCACATCGTCGGGCGAGCGCGGCACTCACTTGCGCGCCTTTGGCGTTGCCGCAGTTCGCTGCCACGGCCTGGACGACGCCGCTGCTGTGCGCGTGCTGCAGTGGTGGCTGCGGCGTGCCGGCCTGGGATGACTCGCAAGCAGCGACGTCGGTCCCCGTCGCGAACGTCAGCGACATGCCGTACAATCGCCGCGGGGCCGGTAGTCGGCCACTTGGGGGTGTGCCGATGACACGATGGACATGGACAGTCGCGCTAACGGTAGTCTCCACGGGCTGTGGCGCCGCGACCGCCACCGTCAAGGGCAGCGACGGATCGCCCGCCGCAGCGGCGACGGCCGAAGCTACCAAAGAGTTCAAGGAGATCGACCCGACCGGCTTGTGGAAGAAGATGCAGGCTGCCGAGCAAGTGTTCGTGGTCGACAACAATCGGCCGGAGACCTACGCGCTGGCCCACGTACCGGGTGCAGTGGCGATCCGCGCCGCGGACATCACGGCCGAAAGGCTGCCCGCCGACCACGGCGCGATGCTGGTGTTCTACTGCGCCAACGAACATTGACTCGCCTGTCACAAGGCCGCCCGGGTGGCGGTCAAGCTGGGCTACACCAATGTCTGGATCATGCCCAAGGGCCTCGACGGCTGGAAAGAAGCGGGCTTGCCTACCGAGCCCAAGGGCCGGGACGGATAGCGCTCTCTGACGCGGATTGGGCAGCTTCGCGGCTCGCCAAATTGCGGCAAACCGGCTATCGTCGTCCTCGGCGGCAGGAGCTGCCGTCGCGCAGCCGGTGCCCAGACTCGCCCAAGCCCTCGAAACCGCATCGAAAGTCGCGCGCGCGCTGGATGATGGCCCGCGCTGGCCCGAGCGCCAGTCGCTGGTGAGCTTGCACGACGTCACGCCGGCGCACGGTGACGCCATTTTTGCAGCCATCGACCACCTGCGCGCCCGCGGCGTTGCGGCGCTGACCTTGCTGGTGGTGCCGAACTACCACCACCGTGCCGACCTGCGCGACCACCCCGAATTTTGCCAGCGGTTGCGCAAGACTTTGGGGCCGCGCGACGAAATCGTGCTGCATGGCCTGTATCATCTGGCCGATCAGCTGCCCGCCGATGCCCTGGGCAAGCTGGCTGCGTCCACATTGACGGCGGGCGAGGGCGAATTCCAGGCGCTACCCTTTGCCGCTGCGAAAGACCGGATTGCCAAGGGACTTCGCTGCTTGGATCGCGCGCTGGGCGTTCGGCCATCGGGCTTTGTCGCGCCGGCGTGGCTGCAAAACGACGAGGTAGTGCGGGCTGTCGCAGCAAGCGGGCTGCTGTGGTGTGAGGACCACGCCTTTGTCTATGATCTCAAAGACGGCGCACAGATCCTGGCGCCGGCGCTGAGCCTCGCCAGCCGCGACCCACTTCGGCGTCTGGGCTCGCGCGCTTTTGCCCGGGCGGGTAGCCGCGTACTGCCGGCGCTGCGCACGGTGCGGCTGGCGGTACATCCTGGCGACTTTGCTTTCCCGCAGTTGGTGGCTGCGCTTGACACTGTGCTCGACCGGTGGCTGCCAGACCATCCGCCCAAGGTCATGCGCGAAGTCTGGCAATCGGCTGGCGCGCGACACAGCTATACAGAATCGCCTTGAAGTGAGATCAAGCCCACCGCAAGCCAGGAGCGGCGAGTCGGCTTGCAAAGCCGCGCGCTTGCGACCCACCGAGCAAGCAACAACGGCAATCGCCGATGGCCTCAGGTCATCGCGATTCTGAATAGCACTTCCGGTTCGAAGTTCGCGGCGGGTTCCACCGCGCGACTTATCAGTTCGCGATAGGCGCCGAGACGCGCGCCATCACTTCGCGCTCACAGGCGGTCGTCGTGCGCTCTTTGGCGCGGTCGACGAACTCCTGCCACTGGCCGTCGCGCGGCAAGGCTTCGTCGACGAAGTGCCCGATGTCTTCGGCAGGTGTCCCGCGGCTGCAGACTGCGCTGATGATGGGCATCAGACAGCGGCGGCCGGGTATTTGGCTCAGCACCATGGCGGTCAGTTCAAGCGACGCCAGTTCGGCGGTGGTTGCCGCCATCAGGTTGCAGTCCTCTGACTTGGCGACAACCCAGCGTGCCAGCAGCAGGTCGGTCAGCGTCTGATTGCGCAGAATCCACGAGGTGCTATTCGGCCCTGACTTGACGACTGCCGACTTCATCAACGCCGCGCAGGCATCATGGACTGCAAGGGCGCCGGGCGCCGGCGCGTTGGCGCAGCGGTCCAAGGTCAACAACAGGTCGGGCTCGGCAGCGTCCTGGACGCCCAGTGCGACCAACCTGTCGAGCCAGCGCATCGCGGCGTCGGTGGTCGGCGCAATCGCGTTGAGTCGGTGGCCAATCCAAGTGGCAAACAAGTCCGCGCGGTCCGGCGCTTCCGGCGGTGGTTCGAGTCCCTTGGCGGCGTCCGCGGCCAGGTCCGCCACCATCTCGACGTCGCGCCAGGTCGCAAGGTGTGCATACCGGCAGGGGCCCGCGCCGCCGCGACGGCGGTCCAGGCCGAACTGGGTCAAGAAGGCGCGCGCCGCCTTGTGGGCGTCGTCGCTGGCGAACTTGTGCTTCCAACTCGCGTCGACCTGTTCGCAGGTTAACTCAGGGACTTCGACGATGGCGTCGGGTGGCTGCGAGCGGCCGGGATCCGCGAAACCCGGTCGTTCGAAGCGCACGGTGTGCGGCTGCGTCAGCGGTTGCCGCCCCAGCCACGCAAGGTCGCGGTCCAGCGCCCGACGCTCGGCCGGTGTCAGTTCGTCGGTGCCGTCGACCAGCAGCAGCCAGGGCTGGTTGCCTATCGCGTCGCCAATCTGGTCGGCAATCTGGCCGTCACCGCCGGCATCCAACTTGTCCGCGATGACCTTGGCCAAAGCGGGCCGCTTGGCCGTCGCCATCTCTACGCTCGGACGAAACTCCAAAGCGGCATCCACGCGCAACGTGGCGATGCGGTCACAGTTGGCGCTTTGCATCGCATCGACCAGCCGGCTCTTGCCCGACCCACCGCGCGCGAGCACCAGCGTCTGCCCGCCTGGCCGACCGGCCCGGATGCGGTCCGCCAGTTGGCTTTCGTCCAACTCCGTCGACGTTTCGCCGGCGCGCCAACGGACTGTGGTGGCAGCGTGCTTGCCAGCGGTCTGCTTACTGATGAGCTCGCGCTGCACATTCAGACAGCGGTCACCAAGGGACTTAGGGATGCTTTTGACGGCCTGGGCACCACCACAGGCGACAAGCGACGCACCGGCACAGGCCACGAGCACGATGAGAGAATTGCTGCGCATGGCCTCAGCGTAGCTGGTTTGCGACAGGCTGGCAATCGCCAACCGTAGGCCAGGGTACGGTTCCTGAAATGGGGGCGATCGCCGGCATGGTACCCACACGGCCCTGGTGAATACTGCCGGCGGCTGAAGCCGCGGCCTATGGGTGCGAAGCCTTGCCTCCGCAAGGCTAGATCATCACAAGGGAAAATTAGCCCGGCGCAGGCCGGGCTTCGCACAGTAAGCCCGCGGCTTTAGCCGCCGGGTCCAACCTGAACGCCAAGCGTATTCACTGGTTCCGCGCGCCTCGCCGGAGACCCCAAAGCGCGATCCGCACCCGGTAGGCCAATTCGTACCGCTTGATGTGCCGAAAGGCGCTCCGCTACGCCGCTGCGGTGGCCGCTACGCTCTGGCCCTTCTCCCACGCGCTCGGCGGCACTTCCAGCGCATGTTCCAGCACGTCGTCCATGCGGTGGGCGAACACGAACTCAACGCCCTCGCGCGCTTCGGCCGGGATGTCGCGAAGATCCTTCTTGTTCTTCTCAGGCAGGATGATCTTCTTGATGCCGCCGCGCATGGCCGCCAGCACCTTGTCCTTGATGCCGCCGACC
>SXRM01000319.1 GCA_005792545.1 Pseudomonadota bacterium
GACATGCGCGAGGCGCCGAGCCTGACGCTGGCGCGTAAGCTCCTGCGCGCTGGCGCAATCGTTGTGGGCTACGACCCGGTCGCGCAGCACACCGCGCGCGCGGAACTGGGCGCCAAGGTGCGCTACGCCGGTACGTGGCAGGATGCGGTGACCGGTGCCGACGCCGTGCTACTGGTCACGGAATGGGCTCAGTTTCGGGCGATTTCGGCCGGGGAATTGGCGGGCGCGACGAACTGCCGTATCGTGTTTGACGGGCGCAACATTTGGAATGCGCAAGCCTTTCGCGCGGCCGGCTTTGAGTACCACGGAGTGGGCCGGCGCTGACCCGTGCCCTGCCCCCAATGGTCGGACCCGCCGACTTGAATCGGACCTATGGCCTTTCAGATCGCCCGACTAGTAACCAAAACGCACCGCGCGGCTGTTGCTGCTGTCCTGCTGCTCGCGGCGACTTGCGGCTGCCGCAACATGCCGCCACCCGCATCACCGGGCCCGGGCACTGACGGCGCGCCTCAAGGCAAGGTCCGCGAGCGGCCCACCCCACCGACCGCTGCGCCACCGGCCGAAGCGCCCTCTGCGGCCAGCCCAAGTGCTGCAGATACGGCGCCGCAGCCGCCAGCCATGCGTGTATTGGTTGCCACGACCAACCGCGAACCGTTGGCGTGCGCGGCCCCGTCGTCGCAAGGCATATGGGTTGCCTACGACGCTGGCCAGGGTCTAGTTGCGCGCGAGCTGGCAGTAGGCGCTAGCGCCACGGAGCAAACGCTTCCACTAGAAGGCGGCGCTCGGGCCGACACGTTGCAGTGCGGGTCCGGTGGCCAGGCGTTCTGGCTGTCGCTAGGCCGGGGCCAGGCGATGGCCGTTGTCACCAAAGCCGGTGTGCGCCGCGTGCAAAGCCGTGCTTCGGTACTTGGCCTCGCTGCCCAAACGGACGGATCCGCGGTCATCGTGGCTGCCACGGCCGACTCTCGCAAAGTCGAACTGGTCAGGCTAAGCGCGCAGCTGGAGCCAATGTGGCAGCGCGAGCTGCCGACGCCCGGCGACGTCACCGCAGTTGCGACGACGCTGCGCGACGACGTGGTCCTCGTTGGTCGCAAGCCCACGGGCGTTGCAAGCACCTGGTGGCTACTGCGCGCCGGTCAGCGTGACGGCCTGCAGGCGTGGACGCGCGAACTGGACCCGACCGTGGCGCCGTCGCGGTTTGCCTTGGTAGGCGCGACCCAAAGTCCCACTGGCGTGCTGCTCGCGTTCGAATCGCAGGCGCCGGCGCAGTCCAAGTCGTCGCAAGGTTGGGCACTGCTGCACGTCGATGCCAATGGTACGGTGGGCGCGCGGTCGGTCGTGCCGCAGCGCGCGCCCCGGCTGGTCGTCGCCGGCAGCGAAACGGCCGCAATATGGGCCCAAGAACGGGGCGCGGGCCTGATCCTGGAGCGTGCAGTGGGCTACGGCCTGGTGGATTCGGCGACAGCGCCCTGGCCTGGCCCCGAAACCCCGCTGGGCCTTGCGGTCGCGCGGGACGGCGCGTGGTGGGCCATTTCGGCGGGCTCCCACCCAGCTGGCGACGTTTGGACCCTCTTAGCAACGCGAATGGTCGCCGTGGCACCCGCAGCTGCGCCCGGACCGGATCCGGCGTGCGTGGCCAGGTGGGCCGTCGCCAGCGCCCAAAAAGGCACGGACATCAACGTTGCGCTGGAAGACGGTTCACCGTGCGGCCCAGCGGCGGTGTGCCGTTCGGGCCAGTGCCGTCCGGTAGGCCGCTAGCGGCCCGGTCGGCGACGTCCGATGCTCGATCCAGCAGGCGCAGTCGCGGACGCCGTGCGGCTTGAAAACGCAGCACGCAAACAAATTCCGCGCCGATGGCTGTCGTTTGGCGACGCGACTCTGACGCTGCGGCTGGCCGACCACGTCGACGAAGCGATTCACGCAGAGGTTGTCGCGCTGACCGACGCCATTCGGTCGGCCAATTTGGGGCCGGACGTCGCCGTGGTCCCGGCGTTTGCGACCCTGGCCGTGCAGTTCGATCCGACCCGGCGCTCGCCCAGGTCGCTGGCCCGCCAATTACCGACGACGGCGACCGCCGCTGCTGCATCCCTTGAAGCGGTCACGCACGCGGTAGCGGTATCCTACGACGGTGGCGACCTGATGGAGGCCAGCAAGTCGCTCGGCATGGACATCGACGAACTGGTGCGCCTGCACAGCAAGCCGCCGTACCTGGTGTACGCAACGGGGTTCTTGCCTGGATTCGCCTACCTGGGGATGCTCGATGCACGTCTTAAGCTGCCGCGGCGAGCCAATGTGCGGCGCCTGCCGGCGGGCGCGGTCATCGCAGCGGGACAGCAGACTGCGATCCTGCCTGCCGACGGGCTGACCGGCTGGCACCACCTGGGTTCGACCAACTTTGCGCCGCTGGACTGGTCCCGCGCCGCGCCGATGGCATTGCAAGTCGGTGACCGCGTTCGGTTTGAATGCGCCGCGCGCCCCTTCAAGCCCTGACGGCCGCAATGGCGATGTCGCTTGAAATCCTCGCTGCTGACGGCCTGGCGACCGTACAGGACCTCAGCCGGCCAGGCCTCGGCCACCTGGGCATCGCGGAATCCGGCGCGTGCGATCGCGCAAGTCACCGGAAGGCGCAACTGTTGTGCTTCAACGACGTGCAGACGGCTGGTCTGGAGTTGCAGCAGTGCGACCTGCGTGCTCGGCTGATCGGCGGACCGCGCTTGTGCTCGGTGGTCGGCGACTGCCGGTGGACAGTGGATGGCCGTGTCTGGCCGCCCGGACGGTCGGTGTGGGTTGAAGCGGGTCAGGAAATTCGAGCTGAGCCGGCCAGCGGCGGCTGCCGAACCTACCTGGCTCTGTCCGGTGGCATCGACGTACCGCGACTCGGCGGCAGCGCGTCGACCCATGTTTTCGCCAGGCTTGGCGGCTGGCATGGTCGCGGCTTGCGCGCGGGCGATGCGCTGAAGCTCGGCTTCACGGCGGGCGATTGTCGCGAGTTGATGCTCTCCCAGCCCTCGCGATCGCCAGACGGGCAACTGTGCGCAGTATGGACAGCAGCGGCGCGCTTAATTTCGGCGGCCGCGCGGACGCAGCTGGCTAGCGAGCTGTGGCACGTTGGCGCGCAGAGCGATCGCACGGCAGTTGCGCTGGTCGGAGCGAGGCTGGCGCTCCGCGCAAGTCTGAGCGAGCTTTCGCAGCCGACGGCCTGTGGCGCCATTCAGGTCGCGGGCGACGGTACGCCGAGGATCCTGCTGCGGGATCGGCCGACCATCGGTGGCTTTCCCCAAGTGGCCGTGATCGCGACCACCAGTCTGGACGACGCCGGCCAACTCCGTCCGGGCGACGCCGTCCGCCTGCAGTTCGTGTCGCCGGCACAAGCACGTCGTGCCTTGCGCGAGCGGCACCAGCTGCAGACGGCTTTGGAAACCTGTCTGGTGCCGGCGTGGCCACCGAGCTCGCGCCAGTTGTTCCAGTTGCTGTGACGCCGCACGTTGCCGTCATCGGGCGGGAGCCGTCATCGGGCGGGAGCCGTCATCGGGCGGGAGCCGTTGGCCGTTGTCTTCGCCTGGGACAGCGCCTCACGTGCCCCATTTGGCGACCAGGCGCTCGATAGCGGCTTGATCGACCGGCGGAAAGCGATAGTCACCGAGTTCGGCCGGGCTCACCCAGCGGAACTCCCAAACCCCAATGCGGCGCGGCGAACCGCTCACGATTCGCGCCGGAAAGCTGTGAAAGTCGATGGTATAGCGCTCGTAGTCGGCCACCATGCTGGCTGCCGGCCCCGTGGTCTGCACGACCACGTCCAGTTCTTCCTGGATTTCGCGGATGAGGGCCGCCTCATCCGTCTCGCCCGGCTCGACCTTGCCTCCGGGAAACTCCCAGAGCAGCGGCAGGGCCGCGTGGGGCAGTCGCTGGGTGATCAGATAGTTGCCGCGGTCGTCGCAGATCTCTGCGGCAACGACGCGCAGCGTGCGCTTGCTTGGTTCAGGCATTGTGGGCGCTTGGGTTCGCTGGCCGTGTTGGCAGCACATTGGCGGAAGTGCAGGAGAATCGAACTCCCCCGAGACGCTCTTCGCGCCTCACAACAGTTTTGAAGACTGAGGGATTCACCAGAACCCGCGCACCTCCAGCGCTACGATGCAGCGCCGCAGGGCCGGTCGTCAAGCAGGCGCCGCGGAAACTGTCGTCGCAGGCGAACCGTGGTACGCTGGTCAGCCGGGCGGGTCCGCCACACAAGGTCACCGTGGTCGCAACACGCATGAGCCCGTTCACGCCCGAAAAGACCCGGCTGGTCGTAGTGCTGGTCGGCCTGCCCGCCCGCGGCAAGACCCACATCGGCCGCAAGATGGCCCGCTATTTGAATTGGTTGGGGTTTGTCACCCGCGCCTTCAATATTGGCGACTATCGGCGGACACGGCTGGGCCGCCACCACCGTCACGACTTCTTCAATCCAACCAATGAAGAGGGCAACCGGCTGCGCAACGAGCTGGCGACGTTGGCACTGGAAGACCTGGTGGCCTGGATGCGCAGTGGCGGCCAGGTCGGTATCTATGACGCCACCAATACCACGACGGCACGTCGGCGGGTGGTGTACGACCGTTGTTCGCAGATGGGTCTGGACGTGGTGTTTGTCGAGTCGGTATGCGAGGACCCTGCGATCATCGAGTCCAACATTCGCGAGACCAAGCTGACTTCGCCGGACTACGAGGGCGTGGACCCGGACGAGGCCGCGCGCGACTTCCGCGCCCGCATCGACCACTACACGCGCGCCTACGAGCCGGTCCACGAAGAGAATTACAGCTACATCAAGCTCATCGACGTCGGCCGCGTCATCGTGATGCACCAGATCCAGGGCTACGTGACCGGCAAGCTTGTGCACTTCTTGATGAACATGCACCTGGTACGGCGCCCGATTTGGCTGACCCGCCACGGCGAGTCCGAGTTCAACGTTCAGGGGCGCATCGGCGGCGACAGTCCGCTGACGTCCAACGGCCGCCACTATGCCCGGGCGCTGGCGTCGTTCGTGCGCGAACACGCGATTCGGCCGCCGACAGTGTGGACGAGCACGCTGCGCAGAACCGTCGAGACAGCACGCGAGCTGCACCTGCCGTTCATGCCGTGGCGGGCGCTCGACGAGATCGACGGCGGTGTCTGTGACGGCATGACCTACGCCGAGATCGCGGAGCGCATGCCGGAAGAATACGCAGCGCGGCAGGCCGACAAGCTCAACTACCGCTATCCGCGCGGGGAGAGTTACGTCGATGTCACCCAGCGCTTGGAGCCGGTGATTCTGGAGCTGGAACGCGAGCGCGAGCCGGTGCTGGTGGTCGGCCACCAGGCCGTGTTGCGGGTGCTGTACGCCTATTTCACCGATCGCCGGCCAGAGCAGGTGCTGCGCCACGATGTGCCGATCCACACCGTCATTGAGCTGACGCCTGGCCCGTACGCTTTTACCGAACGCCGGTTTGCGCTGGAGTTGTCGGGCGCCGACCTCGCCGACATCGGCGACGCGATGCGCGACTGAGCGCCTCTGACCACGCAGGTGGCGCAGTCGCGGTGAACTTTTCACCGGCGTCTGTCAACTGGTAACGGTGGTGTGCGGCATTGGGCCGCGAAGTACGAAGCAGCTGAAATTGCGTCGGGTGTGGCGCGACATGCCCGGACGAACGATTGTCCTTGCGGTGGGCGACTGGGCGTGCCAGCGTTTTCACAGTAATTTCGACCGGTGCAAGTGAGGGGTCGCATGGACTGGTATTTCGACCTTGCGGACACGGCCAATGCCGAAACGTGGAGCCAGATGCAGGCGCTGGCCGTGACCGTCCGGCCGTGCGGTGTAGCGTTGGCGGCGTCGACGCAGCGGCAAGCGGCCTCGGACGTGATGGCCCTTGCGGCAATCCGTTGGGTTGCTCGCGAGCGGCCAGACTGCTTGGCCGCCTTCGTGGCGGCACTACTCGGTGAGGTAGCCGCAGGCCGTCCCGTGCGCTCACCACAGCATCTGTGCGATGTGGCCGGCGGCGCCGGGCTCAGCCGCCTCGCCGTGGACGCCGCGGCCGAAGCGGAAGTCTACGGCCACCTGGCCCAATGGCGCGCACTCGGCGGGCCTGAGTTGCCTTGTCTGGTGCGCGCGGACGGCCACGTGCTGCTGGGCCGCAATCCGCCAGACCACGTCGCGCAATTCGCCGCTTGAGTTGCGCGCGATCACGACCGTCGCCGGCCCGGCGTCGCTGCGCCTGCGCTCGATAGTGCGCGACGAGCGATAGGCGTGTGTCGGACTGGCGACTGGCAGCTCGCAACAGTTTCCTTGTGACTTCAATGCACTTCGCCGACTGCGGCCAAGTCCAGGCTTGCGGGCTTTGGCGGTGTGGAGCGTCAATCCGGCGCAACAACCCCACCGACCACGATGGGTGCGGATCGCGCTTTGGGGTCTCCGGCGAGGCGCGCGGAACCAGTGAATACGCATGGCGTTCAGGTTGAACCCGGCGGCTGAAGCCGCAGGCTGACTGTACGAAGCCCGGCCTGCGCCGGGCTATTTTTCCCTTGTGATGATCTAGCCTTGCGGAGGCAAGGCTTTGCACCCACAGGCCGCGGCTTTAGCCGCCGGCAGTATTTAGCAGGACCGTGTGGGTACCGTGCCGGCGATCGCCCCCATTTCAGGAACCGCACCCGACCACGATTGCCGAGCTAGCGCTGGTTGTCACGACACCGTAGAATCGGCGCGCCGGCCATGCTGCTGTCCGCCAGAACTCAGGGTCGAACGTCAGATCCCGAGTACCGACAAGCTGAGCGGGTCGCGCGCTGGGAGCACGGCGCGCCAAAGGATCGATCGGCGTGTGGCGGATCTGCTCCCAATGCGGCAACCGAACAGACGCTTTCGTCTGTGACCGCGACCAGAACCCCACTGAAATTATCCGCGCCGACACCGAGTTTCCTGGTCGCCTGCACCAGGGCGACGTCCTGCTGAACCACTATGTAGTGGCAGATCTGGTCGGCGTAGGTGGCATGGGCGCAGTCTACAAGGGTCAGCAGCGCGAGACGCACCAGGCCGTCGCCATCAAGGTGCTGTGGCGCGATCTGGCCGCCGACACCGTCGAGGTCCGGCGCTTCACCCGCGAGGCGCGAGCGGCAAGCCTGCTTGCGCACCCCAATGTGGTGCGCGTCATCGATTTTGGCAGCGACGCCAAGTCCAAGTCGCTGTTCATCATCATGGAGTACCTGGTCGGCGCCAAGCTCAGCGACACCTTGCGCGTCGCGCCGATGCTGGAACCCGCACGCGTCGTGCACATCTGCGCGCAGGTCTGCAAAGCGCTGGAAGAGGCTCACCGACGCGGCATCATCCACCGCGACGTCAAGCCCGATAACATCTTCTTGCAAGAGGTGGCGGGCGAGCGCGACTTCGCCAAAATCCTCGACTTCGGCCTCGCCAAGTTCATTACCGGCGAGTACGAGCGCGATCAGCTGACGCGCAGCGGCTTTGTGGTCGGTTCGCCCGAGTACATGGCGCCAGAGCAAGCGTCTGGCAGCCCGGTGGGGCCTTCGGCCGACCTGTATTCGCTGGGCGTGGTGCTCTACGAGTGCCTGACCGGTCGGCTGCCCTTTGATGCCGCAAGCACAGCCGAGGTGCTGCGCAAGCACATTCTAGAAGGCCCACCGCGGCTGATCGGAGAGCCCGGCACCGAGCACATCCCGTTGGCGCTCGAAGAGGTCGTACTGCGCTGCCTGGCCAAGGATCCGGCCGAGCGACCACCGACGGCCGATACGCTGCGCATCCAGCTTTTGCAGGCGTGTGACCGCCGCAAGGGCGAGGGCAAGTGGCCGGCGGGTGGTGCGCTGGCCGCGCCGATTCGCGCTCCCGGTTCGCTCGAGGAGGCGGGGCCGGCGCCGCACGCGCCGACGTCTGTGCAACTGGATGACGACGGCCGGGCGACCGCGCCGACGGCGGAGCACGTCGTCCACTCGTTGGAACCGACCAGCTGGCCCACCTTGCGCGACAACGAAGTGGTGGCGACCGGCACTGGAAGTGGCGAATTCCAAGGTGCCGACCAGGATCGCACGCCGCGCGAGCCGATTGCGGCGATGGCACGCGGAGCAGTGCCGGACATCGCGACCCATAGCCAGACACGGCCCGACATGCCGGTGGCGCCGACCGCACTGGCGGCCGTGGTGCGCGAGGATGCGCTGCCCACCCTGGCGGATATTGCCGACGCGGGCCGCACCTCGCGACCGCTTACGGACGCGCTGGATCGCGACTCGACCGACGTGCTAGACACCAGCCTGCGCCCGGGTGCGCAAGGCCGATCGGCGCCGACGCTAGACCGCGGGCAGGCTGGACCGTCATACTGGCTGTGGGTCGTCGCTGCGGCCGTCGTCATTGCGGCGCTGCTCGTCGTTGCGACCATGAAGTAGCCATTCGTGGTTTGGAGACCCATGCGAACCAGCGGCGCGACAAAGCAGCGAGGCGCCGCCTGGTTTGCGGTTTGCCTCGCCGTCACCGTTTGGGGCTGCGGCGAGGACGCTTCCGTCACGCCAACGCTGTCGGCCGGTACGGCAGGCGATGCCGGCGTAGGCGAAGCGCCAGTGGCGCAAGACGGCGCATCTTTGGACCAGGCCGCCCTCGATGTGGGCACTTCGATTTCGGACAGCGACGTTGCGACCGGGCAAGACGCGACAGTCACAACCGACGACAGCGACGGCGCGGTCGGCGAGGCCGCAGCGGTCGACGTCGAGGTGGCTGCCGCAGACGGCCAGACCGGCGAAGATGGCGCATCCAGCGATGGGCTGGCCGACGGCCTCGCCGACGCGACAGCAGCCGACCAGGCGATCGCGGACCAAACTGCCAGCGATCAGACTGTCGCAGACGCGTTGCAAGCGGACGCGCTACAAGATACTGCCGCGGACATCCCTTCCGGTGCTGCGGATGGAGGCGACGGCGCCGGTACTGAGTGCCCCAAGCTCTGCAATGGCGGCTGCGGCGGCGGCGTGTGCCACATCGTCAACGCGCAATACCCGATTTGCCCCGACGGCATGCCGTGCGAGGTGGTGTGCAACGTCGCCAACGCCTGCCCGACGCCGGTGGTGTGCGGCAACGGTCCGTGCACGGTCATCTGTGGCGGCAACGGCGCCGTTGGCACCTGCAAAGGCACGGTCATCTGCAAGAACGCGCCGAGCTGCGACATCACCTGCAACGGCACCGACGCCTGCGCGGGCAAGGTGTTCTGCGGCATGGGCACCTGCAAGATCGCGTGCGGCACCAATGGCGCCATCGGCACCTGCAAGGGCGGCACCGACTGCAGCCTGGCCAAGACCTGCGACGTCGCCTGCACCGGCAGCTACGCGTGCAAGGGCACGGTCGCCTGCGGCGGCAAGTGCAAGGTCGCCTGCGGCGCGACCGGCGGGGTCGGCACCTGCGAGGGCGGCATCGACTGCGCCGACGGCGACAGCTGTGACCTGCAGTGCGTCGGCATGTATGCGTGCAAGGGCGACGTCGAGTGCGGCAGCGGCCCTTGCACGGTGGCCTGCGGAATGGGCGGCGGCGCGGCCACTTGTGGGGCCAATGTGCGCTGCAACGACGCCCCGACTTGCAAGGTCGATTGCCACGGCAGCAATGCCTGCGGTGGCCAGGTCGAATGCGGCACCAGCGACTGCAACGTCAACTGCGGCGCAGGCGGTGCCATTGGCACATGCGGCGGCGGCATCGACTGCACCGACGGCAAGTCGTGCAAGCTCAGCTGCCTGGGCAGCAACGCCTGCGCGGGTGGTCAGGTCGAATGTGGCCAGGGTCCGTGCCAGATCGCCTGCGGAGCCAAGCCCTCTGCCGGTTCAGGGCAGTGCAAGAACGTCGATTGCTCCAATGCTTGCGCCTGTGAAGTCAGCTGCGCCGGGCTCAACAGCTGCAAAAGCCTGATTTGCCCGGCGGGCTGCGCCGGTGGCAGCGGGTGCTCGGCGTTGTCCAAGACCTGCAACGCCTGTCCGTAGCGCTGGCTGATCGTGCTGCGCTCAAGGCAGCCAGCAGTGGACCAAGTAGGCTAGTAGGCGAAACCCGAAGTTCGCGTTGGAATGGCGTTTGGTTTGATGGAGGAAATTCGGCGTATATTTCGCCTACTAGCAGCTTGTTTCGTCAAGGGGGCTCGCCGCCCCCTCGCGCGCGTCGGCGCGCTCACCCCTGCCTGCGGCCGCAGCGGCGGCCGCGCGCACTTCGCCCTTGTTGCGCGGCGGAACCCGCCGCGAACTTCGGGCCGGAAGTACTAGGCGACGGCGCGCTCAATGTGCAGCACTGCGCCGTGACCCGCGACGTCGAGCGGGTCCGCGATGGCGGGCACGACGGTACAGTCCAGACGCAAGGCAAGCGCCTCGTCGCGCAGCCAGCTGCCGTGGGCTGTCGCGGCGGCGGCGAGCGCTTGCGATGCGGTCTCGAGGCGCACGACAATGCGGTCCTGCACATCGAGGCCAGCCTCTTTGCGAGCGGTCTGGATGCGGCTCAGCAGCTCGCGGGCGAGGCCTTCGCCGCGCAGTTCGTCGTCCAATTCGGCGTCGAGCGCGACCGAAACCCGGCCCTCCACGGCGGTCAACAGCCCCGCGCGCGGCGTTGCACGGAACTCGACGTCATCGAGAGCTAGCGATTCGCCGAGCACGGCCAGCGCGCCGTCGCGGGTCATCGCTGCTTGCGCCGCACAGACCTCGTCGGCGGACAGCGCGGCAAGCGCGGCGGCAACTTCTTTGGTCTTGCCACCCAGGCGCTTGGCCGCAGCCTTGAAATTGAGCCTCGCCGACCACTGCACGAACTGCCCGGGCCCTTGCGCGCTGACTACGACGACCTTGATGTTCAGCTCGTCGGCGATCATGTCCTTGGCCACCGCGTCGTCGACCAAGCCATGCGCGGCGTCGGTCGCTCCGTCTTGCAGCGCAATGGTCAGTCGACGCAGCGGCTGGCGAACGTTGATCTTGGCCTGCTCGCGCAGGTTGCGACCCAGGCGCGCGACCGTGCGCACCAGCGCCATTTGCGCCTCGAGCGCCGTATCGATCTGCGCCGGATCCACTTGAGGAAAGCGCTCGAGATGGACGGAATCGGCGTCGGCGCGGGCCTCGAGGCGTTGGTACAGCAACTCGGCAAAGAACGGCAATATCGGCGCCAGCAGCCGCGAAAACGCCGTCAGCACCTCGTACAGCGTCTCGTAGGCCGCCTGCTTGTCGGCGTCGTCTTCGGTCTTCCAGAACCGGCGGCGGCTGCGGCGGATGTACCAGTTGGTCAGGTCGTCGACAAAGCCCAGCACCCGCGGAATCACGTTGTACAGGCGATACTGCGCCATCTCGGCGTTGACGTCGGCCACCACGCTTTGCAGCACGCTCAGCACCCAGCGGTCGAGCAACTGCCGCGACGCTAGCGGCGACGGCTGGGCCGGCGGCGTCCAGCCATCGGCAACGGCGTAGGTCGCAAAAAAGCTGTACGAGTTCCACAGTGGCAGCAACACCGCGCGGACAACCTCGCGCACCCCGACCTCGGAAAACCGCATCGGCTCGGCGCGCACGGCCGGCGAAGTCACCAGCAGCGCCCGCAGCGCATCGGCGCCATACTTGTTGAGCAGCTCGTTGGGATCTGGGTAGTTCTTGAGGCGCTTGCTCATCTTGGCGCCGTCTTCGGCGAGGATGAGGCCGTTGACGATGACGTTCTGAAACGCCGGCCGGTCGAACAGTGCGGTCGACAGCACCAGCAGTGTGTAGAACCAGCCGCGCGTCTGGTCCAGACCCTCCGCGATGAACGCCGCGGGCAGGTTGCGCTCGACCAACTCCTTGTTCTCGAACGGGTAGTGGTTCTGCGCGTAGGGCATGCTGCCCGACTCGAACCAGCAGTCGAGCACCTCAGGCGTGCGTTGCAGCGTCGCGGCGCCGCATTGGGTGCAGGGCCACTCGATCTGGTCGACAAAGTGTTTGTGCAGGTCGTGGACCTCGATGCCCGAGCGGGCGCGCAGTTCGGCGATGCTGCCGATGCACTCCAGGTGCCCGCAGCCCACGCACTGCCACACCGGCAGCGGCGTGCCCCAGAAGCGGTTGCGCGAGATCGCCCAGTCGCGCGCCTCGCGAATCCAGTTGCCAAAGCGCTTCTGGCCGACGTAGTCGGGCACCCAGCGGGTCTGCGCATTCAGTTCAGCCATGCGTTCGCGCAGTGGCCGCGCCTCAGACTCTGGTGCCACCGACTCGACACGCACGAACCAGGTCGGCATTGCCTTGTAGATAAGTGGCGTGCCCGAGCGCCAGCAAAACGGGTAGTCGTGGTCGATGGTCGCCTGGCGAAACAGCAGCCCGCGGTCTTTGAGGTCGCGCACGAGCAGCTTGTCGGCATCCTTGACAAAAAGCCCAACGATTTGCCCGCCGGCGATCGAGACCACGTCGCCGGTGAAGCGCCCTTCGCCGTCGACCGGATCGCGCATCGGCAGACCCCAGTGCAGGGCGACGCGGTGGTCGTCTTCGCCGAACGCCGGTGCGGTATGCACGATGCCGGTCTGCTCCTCGGCCACGTAGCCGTCCGAGACAACCCGAAACGCGCCATCGGCCGCCGCAGCGGCAAAGCTGTCGAACAAAGGCTGGTAGCGCCACCCCACCAGCTGTGCACCGGTAAGCGTTGCCAGCACCTCGTGTTCGCCGAGCAAGCCGCCGATGAGCGATGCCGCCGCCACGTAGGCCGGACCGCCAGCCTTGGCCCGCGCGACCGCGTAGGTGATGTCGGGACCCACGCACAGCCCCATGTTCGACGGCAGCGTCCAAGGCGTGGTGGTCCACGCCAGCAGGAACACGCGGCCATCTTGCGCACCCTTGCCCCAGGGCAGATCGGAGGTCACCTCGAACGCGGCAGTCACCGACGGGTCCTGGACTTTGCGGTAGTCCATGCCGGCTTCGAAGTTCGACAGCGGCGTGCCTAGGCGCCACGAATAGGGCATGACCTTGTGGCCGCGGTAGAGCAGCCCCTGGTCCCACAAGCGGCGGAACACCCACCACACGCTCTCCATGAACGCGGGGTCCATGGTCTTGTAGTCGCGGTCGAAGTCGACCCAGCGGCCCATGCGCTCAACGGTCTGGCGCCATAGCGACGTATAGCGCAACACGATCGACCGGCAAGCCTCGTTGTAGCGACCCACGCCGTAGGCGTGCACTTCGGTCGGCGACTTCAAGCCCAAGTCTTTCTCAATCTCCATCTCGACGGGAAGGCCGTGGCAGTCCCAGCCAAATCGCCGCTCGACCTTGTAGCCGCGCATCGCCCAGTAGCGCGGGACAATGTCTTTGAGGGTGCCGGCGAGCAGGTGGCCGTAGTGCGGCGTGCCGGTGGCAAACGGCGGGCCGTCGTAGAAAACGAAGTCGCCCTCGCCGCCGTCCCTGACCTGACGCGCAAACGTGTTGTGGCGCCGCCAGCGCTCGATCTGCTCCAGCTCGAGGGCCGCGAAATCCGGGGTCGATTCGGGCTTGCGAAAGCCGGGGTGCGCGGGTCGTGCGGCCATGGAAGCTCCGGCGCGGCGAGCGGTGGCTCGCGCGGGCGCGGGATGGTAGGGGATGGGCGCAGTTGCGTCCACAGCCCTGCCGGCAGCAGCGAAATCCCCGCCCACGCTTGAATCGCCGGTTGCGCGCGACGTTGTTTGCGGCCAGAATTTGCCGCCCGCACCGCCGGGCCACCACTGAGGAACCATGTCGACCACCCTGCCCCGCTTTGCCGCCCTGGCCGCGCTCGCGGCCGCCGCCGCCCTGCCACTGGTACCGCTCGCTGCCGAACCGCCTATCGCACTGCTCGATCCCGACGGCGACGACAATGGCCCTGGTGCCTACAAATACCCGACGGATGCCGCGTACAAGCCCAAGTCGTTCGACTTGAAGAAGTTGGAAGTGGTCGACAAGGGCGACGACATCGAATTGCGGGTGACGTTGGCGACGACCATCGAGGACCCGTGGAACTCGACGACCTGGCCCGACGGCGGTGGCAACGGCTTCTCGTTGCAGTTCGTACAGGTGTACCTGGACACCGATCACCAGCCGGGCGCGGGCTTCACCCGGCCGCTACCGGGTCTGGGCAACGCGCAGTTTGAAGCCGCGGAAGCCTGGGACAAAGTGGTGCTGATCTCGCCGCAGCCGCGCGCGCGCCTTTCAGCCGAGGTCAAGGCCAAGGCTGGCAACTTGCGGGCCGGCGTGGTCATCCCCAAGACGACCAAGGCGAGCGGCAAGACCCTGATTGCCGTCGTCAAGAAGGCCGACCTCGGCCAGCCGACCGCCAAGTGGGGCTATCAAGCGGTGGTGCAGTCCAACGAGGGCTTTCCGATCGAAAAGGACATCCTGACGCGCCCGGTCAACCAGACCGTCGGCCCGCATCGCTTTGGCGGCGGCGACGACGGCCCGTGTGATCCGCACGTCATCGACATCCTGGCGGGCGGCGGCAAGGGCGACCGCAGTGAGGTCGAGGCGCAGCACAAAGCGCTCAAGTACGCATGCGGCGGCAAAGTTGCGACCCTGCCGATGGTGTACCCGGCGCCGTAGCCACAAGGCCAACACGCTAGGCGTCTGCGCGGTCCTGCGGTACAGTTCGCGCCCGCGCCCCCGCGCTAGGACCCGGGATGTCTTGCCGCTTGCCAACCAACCAGCGACGCGTGTGGCGTTGGCATGCGCTGGCGGTTGTGGCGGCGTGTCTGTCGGCGCCTGCCTATGCCGATCTGGCTAAGTTCGAGATCGACGGCCGGGTGTTTACCAAGCACCTGTACCAAAACGACGACAACCAGGGCCTGCTGTCGCTCGGCAACCCGTTCTGGCCCGACGATGTCGCCGGCCACAATGGCATCGGCAGCGAGCTTGAGCTCATCTTTCGCGGCAAAGTTAGCCAGATGGCCGAAGCCGGCGCGCGCGTTGCCTCGCGGTTCGGCGAGCGCTGGCAGGACTGGTGGGAATCAGGCGCCGCCTGGTACGACCGCAAGACCAACACCAGCGGCGACTCGGCGGGCATGAACCGGGCGAGCTACCTTAAGCTGCGCGGCTCGTACATCCAGTTGGCACCGGAGTTGGCGCACCTGGACTACGTGCGCATTGGGGCCAGCGACTTCTCGATGTTCAACCCGTGGACCATCGGCAAGGTCCGCTACATCGATCGCGACAACGGCCGCGGCTACTTCTTGGGCGGCAAGTTCGGTCAAGACAACGCGGGACAGTACTACCTCGCGGCCATCGCAATGCCCAAGCTATGGGTGGGTCCCAGCTGGTCGACTGGCATCGGCGACCCGGCGCTGTCGCAGGCCTTCTGGTCGCGCGATTGGGCGTATGCCGCGATGCTGCGCTACCGCGTCGCCGACACCACCACCGTACGCCTGGTCGGCGACGTCACCCAAGATCTGGAGGTCAACACAGCCGACCCAGACGCGGTCGGCAGCCGCAACCCGACCTGCAAGGACGGCCTCGGCAATGCCATCCCGGGCTGCGCGCCCGACCACGCGGTCGATCTACTCACGCGCTACGCAAGCCTCAACGCCACGTTCGATGTCGAGAGCGAGCCGCTCGACTGGCTGCGCATTCAGGGTCTGCTCGGCGTTTCTGCGCAGCGCATTGATCCGAAGCTCGCCGGCAACGGCGTGCAACTCAATCAGGGCGTCTACCCACTGGTCTACAAGGACACCGCCGACGTGGCAGGCACGCTGCGGCTGACCGCCACCGATCCGTTCGACCTCGGCTTGTCGTTGCAAGGCGAGTACTTCTACATTGGCCCGGAGTGGAACGCGATCTTCGGCGCGCGTCGCGAGGCCGACGTACTGCTGACCGACGGCCTGGTCGGTTCGGGCGGACAGCTGCCGACGCTCAATCTTGCTAACGAATTCGTGGACTTCGACGACGAGTGGGTCGAATCGTGCATCGGCTGGCACGGGGGCACCGGCGTGCTGACGCTCGACAAGGGCGACACGCGGCTGCGCGCCGAGTTTACGCACATCGAATATGCGACCAACGGTCAGGACCGCGACGTCGACAGGATTTACCCCGATTTTCTGCACGGTGACGGCTTTACCGACACCCTGGTGTACGACTACGCCAACGTCAGCGACCGCGGTCGCGACCCACGCAGCGTGTACAGGCGCAACCAGTTCCGGCGCACCAACCTCGCGGTGGTGTCGCTCAAGCACCAATTCGAGGTCGGTGGTGGTTTGGACCTGGAAGTCAAAGGCAAGTACGTCCAAGACGTCGACTACCGCCGGCTCAACGGCGCTGGGGCGCTCGACGACGACTATTCCGGTGATATCACCAACTTGCGGATCAAGCTGTCGATGCCGGTTGCCGACGGACTGCGGCTAGGCGTGCATGGCCAGATCGATCACTGGGACGAGACCAACCGCAAAGGCACGCTGCAGCTGGGCTATGGTGACGACGTCACCGACCGTCAGGTCGCGGGCTTGACGGCCAATCTGAGCTACGGCGGCGTGCGCTTTGCCTACCTGGTCGAGTATCTGCACAAGACTCAGGATCGCCAGCGCGAACCGGATCAGCTGTGGAATGTGTGGCGATCCAAGGCGGTTATCGAGGCGGCCTGGTAGCGCGCGCAACCTGGGGCATGTCAAAGAATAACTCAGCCGATCTCGGCAGACGGCGGAGCGGCGAATCGGCTTGCCAAGACGCGAGCTTGCGACCCATTGAGCTGGCAAATGGGCGCCCGTAGAAAATCGGGTAGATTTTTTCGAGCTCTTACGGTCCGACAATCACCTGAATCTGCCCGTCGACGCTGACGTGGGTTGGCTTGGCGCCCGGGGCGGCGAACGGGTTGCGGTCCCAAATCACAAAGTCGGCCGCGGCGCCTTCTGCGATTGTCGGCTTGCCGCTGCCAGAACCGCCTGGGGTCAACGCCGCAAGCGCAAGGTCGGCTACGCTGCCTGGCGTGGCGTCGGCGCCGAGTTCGACGGGACTGGTCGCCGCCATGACGCGCCAATCCGCAAGGGGATCCGAGGCGGCAATCGGATAATCCGAGCCGGCGCGTACGCTGCAGACGGGCGCAAGGGCAAGGCTTGGGTACGACCACGCTAGGCGATCGTCGCCCAGCCGCGCCTTTGCAAAGGGCTCATCCTGGGCGGCGTGGCGCGGCTGCACACTGCACTCAACCCGCAATCCCCATAGCTGCTCGCGCAGTTCGGGAGGCACCACCTGGGCGTGCTCGATGCGAACTGGCGGCGCTTTGGCAGACCGCTGCATCGCGCGCAACACCCGCGCGACTTGGCCGATGGCCCGATCACCAATCGCGTGCATTGCCACCTGCAGGCCGGCGCGGTCCGCCTCGGCGATCCGCTCGCGCAACACGCCGTCGTCGTAGCGCAATTCGCCGTTGGTCGCCGTATCTGCGTAGGGCAGCTGCAGCGCCGCAGTGTGTCCACCCAGCGTGCCGTCAAGCCACAGCTTGATGCCCGCCAGTCGCACCCTGGGCGTCGCGCGCGCAAGTCCCTGGCCTTCGAGCAACAACGCGGCCTCGGGTCGCTCTGCATCCAGGTACACCAGCACGCGCACCGGCAGGCGCCCCTCGCGCTCCAGCGCCCGCAGTGCGTGGACCAGCGTCGCGGACTCGCCCATGGCGTGGACCTCGACGATGCCCGTCGCGGCCATGGCGCCCAGCACCTGTTGCACCAGCGGCCGCAGGCGATCCAACCGCGGGGCTGGCAGCGACCGCCAGACCTGCCGCGCCAGTTCGCCCTCCAACCGCCACTGTGCGCCGGCGATGCGCGCCTGCTGGTCGGCTGATGTGCGCTCAACAAGTCCGGTCGACAACCGCCCGCCGTGGCCGTCCGCGCGCGACAGGTAGCAGTGCAGATCGCCGCAAGCGGCATCGATGTCGGCCTGGGATAGCTGGTGCCAGGCTTCGTTCGACAAGCCGAAGCCCCACAGCCACTCGCCCGCCATCGGGCGCGCCCGATCGAGGGCCGCGCGCAAGTCGGCCAGTGACCGCACAGCGCTGAGGTCAGCGGCATCGCGCAGCATCGCCGCACCCTCGACATGGACATGGGCGTCGACGAGGCCTGGCGTCACATACCCGGTGGGCGCCTTGACCACGACGGTCTCGGGCCCGCGCAGCGGCGTGACGTCCGCTGGCGCGCCCACCGCCAGCACCGCCCCCTGACGGATCGCGACCATGCGCGCCCCCGGTCGGCCGTGGATCGCCTCGGCGAGCACCATGACGTCGACCACTTCCGCTTTGCGCACGACCTTGGTCGCCCGCGGCGCAGCAGGCGGCACCAGAAACGCGCGCACTGACACGCAGCTGCCGACGGCAAACATCGCGACTGTCAGGCCGACGAGGCGTCGCTTCATGGTGCCTTCGGCGCGATCATCGGCATGGGTTGGGAAAACCCGACGGGCCGAACGCGCAGCCGCTCGGGATCGCCGGGCCACGGATCCAGCGCCCAACGCCGCCGCGTGCGCGACTCCAGCTGCGCGAGCAGCGCCGTGCGGTCGATGTAGGTCGGCACGCCCCAGGCCCGCAGGTTGCGCAGGATTGCGGGAAACGTGCGGTCCAGGTCTTGCTGCGCCAACACGACTTTGCCTTCAGGATGAGCGCCATACGGGCAGTCGTTGGCGAGATAGCCGAGCGGCTGCGCTTCTTGGGCCGTGTGACACCATGGTGCTGCTTCAAAGCGACGTTCGTACACAGAACAGGCAAAGCGGTCACCATCACCGACCAGGAATTGGCAGTGCAGTCCTGGCACTACGACGCTGCCCAGGTCCCCAGCTGGCACGGCAACGTGGCAACTGGCGCCGCAGCGCCGGCACAGGCCTTCACGGGCCTGATCGGTGAGTTGCGAATCGGATGCGCTTGGATCAGTGGGCCCGGAGGTCATCTGGTCGACGGCCACCCTGGCGACTCTGGCGCGGCCGCTGGCCGGTACGCCCAACTGTCCGGGTCTTGGGCTTGCGCAGTTGCGGCAGCAGCCTCGCTGTCTTTGACGAACAGCAGCCAGCTGGTGACACTGACCGCCGCACCGATAACTGCGTAGCCTAGCCCGCCAGTCAGGCGCGACACGGAGCCCTCAGGCACCCTTTCGACGAAGCCGTTGGACTTCTTGTAGGCGTAGTAGCTCATGTTGTACGCACCGAATCCGAAGATTCCCGCGCCCGCCGCGACGCCACCCCAGCCGGCCAGCTTGCGCGGCGGCAAACCGCCTCCTTCCAGGCCATCGCACCGCGCCTCGGCTTGGGCATCCGCTGCGACTTCGATCCTGGTGCCGATCTGGCGATCGCCGCGCACGCAGATGACCTCGTGCGTGCCAGGCTCAACCGACAGCGCCGGCGAGCGGTCGCCGATTCGCGCCGCATCCGCGATGTCGACCGTGTTGCCATCGACGCGCACGGTCACGCCGCGCAGGCCGCCGGGCACCACGACGACCAGCTTACCGTCGCGGTGGTCGAGGTTGATCTTGACCTCCGCGGTGTCGCCCGCTTTGACGTCGATCTCGCGGGTGACGGGCTTACGGCCCGGCGCGCCCGCCTCGACTTTCCTGCGCCCGGGCGTCAGCCAGCGCGAATACGGCATGGTAATCTCGGTGCCATCCAACTGGACGCGGGCGTCGCGCGACGGCTCGACAATCACCACCAGTTCGCCCTTGGCGCGCATCTCATCGCTGACGGCAAGGATCTCTTCGGTCAGGGTCTGCAAGGCCTTTTTGGACAACTGCGCAGCCAGCGGCTTGCACTGCTTGAACGCAGCTTCCGCCTCGCGCAGCTTGCCCATCTGCCGCAGCGCGCTGCCCTTGAGCAGCATGATGTTCGGGTGGGCGAACAGCTTTTCCGCCTGCTCGGCCAACTCGGCGGCGCGCTCGAACTCCTTGGCGTCGAGCTTGTCTTTGGCTTCCTTGTAGAGCGCGAAAGCCTTGGTCTCGTTGTCAGCGGGACCGGCGACGGCGACCGGGGCTGCGACCACGGTGGCAAGGATCGCGACCAGGGCCACACAGCCCAGCGACGCCAGCGTCCTGGTTGCGCGTAGCGCCCAAGTGCCAGCTGGGTGGCGTACGGGAAGGCTCACGGCGAAATCCTCATGGTACGGCCCATCAGTCCCACTTGGGCTTCTTGACCACTTTCTTGATCACGGACTTGCTCGCTGTCAACGTGGCCTCAAAGAGTGGCTTGGTGGGCGCCAGCACGGCCAGCGTCGCGAAGTCGACTTCGAACGGGTCATGGCCCTCTTTCTTGAGCTGTAACTTGCTGAACCTGCCGGCAGCCAGCTCGACCGTGTACGGCGTCTTGCCGACCTCTTTGCCGTCCTGCAGGACGACCGCGCCGTCGGGCTTGCTGGTAATGACCATCTTTGGCGCGACCGCCGGCTTGGCAGGCTCCGGCGCCGCAACGGTCGGCGAAGGCGCCTTTGGCGCAGCCACTGGCTCCGCGGCCTTGGGCGGCTCCGGGTTTTCCGGCGCCTTTTCCGCAGCTTTGGCCTTGTTGTCGTCCGCGGACACGACTGGCTCTGGCGCGGACGGCTCGTCTGCCTTGGCAGCCGCGATTGGTTGCGCGGGTGGCAGCGGGTCGTCTCGCGTCAGCACGACCGCGGCGATCGCGCCGCCGATCAACACGACCGCGATGACCAGCAGCAGCAGGCGTTGCGTGCCGCCTTCCTGTTTTGCGGCAGCGGCCTTGCCGACGCTGCGAGCTTGGCTGGCGCCGCGGTTGCCACGGTCGCGCATCGTATCGAGATGGGCGGCGGCGTCGACCGTGTCCAGCGCCATGGTCGCAGCATTGGCTTGCGCAACACCCGGCAGGGCCGTCGCCACATCCATGGCCATGGTAGCAGCCGGTTCCGACCCCGCCCCAAGTGTATCCAAGGTCCGCGTCGCGTCGGCGTCCACATCCACCGGCTTGCTCGGCGGCGGTTGCGATCGCCGTGACGGCGGCGGAACGGTGACCGGTCGGCCCGGTGTCCGCGTGCTGACCGCGTTGAACTGGCCACTGGGATGGCGCGGCGAACCGAGCGCGACCATGGTGCGGTCGATCGCCTCAAGCACCTCTTCGGCAGACTGAAAGCGCTGGGCCGACTTCTTGGCCAGCAACTTGAACACCAGGTGGTCCAATTCTTCCGGCACGTACAATTCAGGCGCGACATCGGCAAACGCGGGTGGCGGCTCCTGCACGTGCTTGATCGCGACGGCGATCGGATCCTCGGCGACAAACGGCGGCCGGCCCGACAGCATTTCGAACAAAATGACGCCGAGCGAGTACAGGTCGCTCGCGGCCGACAGCGGCAGGCCCTGGGCCTGTTCAGGTGACAGGTAGCGCGGCGTGCCGAACATCTTGCCGGCCTGGGTCAGTTCCTGGCCGCCTGCCTCCAAGAACTTGGCGATGCCAAAGTCGATGACCTTGATGAAATCCCTTTCGCCATAGATCTCGCACACAAAGATGTTGTCGGGCTTGAGATCGCGGTGAACGATGCCCTTGCTGTGGGCCTCGGCCAGGGACTTGAGCACCTGCCGGATCATGATGAGCGAGCGCTGGGTGTCGACCTGCCCTTTGCGCAACACCTGGGTCAGCGTTTCGCCGGTCAGGTACTCCATCACCATGTAGATAAGGCCATCAAACTGGCCAAAATCGATGACGCTAATGGTGTTGGGATGGCGCAACTGGGTCGACGCGCGGGCCTCTTGCTCGAAGCGGGCGACCTGCTTTTCGTCGGCGACCAGGTGTGACGCCAGGATCTTGATCGCCACCACCCGGTTCGACATCTGCTGGTCGTGGCCCTGGAACACCGACCCCATGCCACCCTGGCCGATGAGCTTGACGAGCTTATAGCGCCCGGCGAGTACGCGACCGACCAGTTGACTGCCGTCCATCCAAAACCTGTTGGACCCGACCGACCGTTGCGCGCGTGCTGCGCGGCGGTGGCGCGACCGATGGGCGTGTGACGCGCGCCGCCAGCGCAAAGTTGCGCTGCCCGGCTGGCTGTCAGGCCGATTTCGCCCGGCCGTTGCTTGGGTGCGACCGCCTTGTTGCATGCCAGGCTGCGGTCAAAGAGGACCGCAACGCCAGCAAATCGTCCGGCGAATTGCCGCCGGCCGCTACGACAAGGCCTTAAAACCCCACGCCTTTGTACCAGTGGCCCACGGCGGGCGCACTTCGGGCGGCACTATACACCAAAATGAACGGGCCGCGAAACAGCGCCCGCGCCCAATTCCCCGCGCTCCGCGCACCGTGCTATGCTCCGCGGCCCGCTGCCGCCGCGCGACCGAGTGATGCGGTCTGAGCGATCGCAAGCCCGGGCGGCAGCCGAATGCAGGAGCGCGCCATGAGTTCCACCGCCATCGCCAACCGCAAATTCGGCGCCGACCCCTGGGTTGTACAACGTACCGCTCGGCTGCTCAGCACGCTGCTGCTGCTGGTGGGGGTTGGCTGCAACCAGGGCACGACAATCGGCGCCAACCAGGCGGTCGGCGAGAACAAGAAAGAGGCTGAGCGCACCGTCAGCGGCAACGAGCTTCGCCAGAAAGGCGGCCTTTGCGATGTGAACCGGCGCGTCAGTGCACCCGATCTGGCCAGCCCAGAAGGCGTCATCTGGAGGATGTACCAGGTCGCCCAAAAGCCAGACACCGAGGAATCGCTCAAAGAATTCGTGGCGCTGTTCCCGTCGAGCAAAACCCCGCGCGAAATCAAGGAAAACTACTGGGGCCGCATGCGTGCCAACGTGCACAAATACGTGCTGGAGCCCGGCAAGCCCGACTTCACGATTTGCCGCACCGCGCACCGCGACGACGGCAAGATGTACTACATCGTGACCAAGGACCCGCGCCAAAGCCCGCCGCCGATCACGGTCGGTCCGGTCGATGGCGCCAACAAGATCGTGTTTCTGACGCCATTCTGACGGCGTCTGCCGCGCCGGCGCAACGGCGAGGGGAGCGGGAGCAATGAGGATTGTGGACTTTGATTCGCCAACGATGGCGCGTGGCGGCCGGATTTGGCTGGTCGTGGCCCTGGCCAGCCTGGCAGGCGCCTGCCAAGGCGAAGCTGTCGACGCCCCGAGCGCCGCGCCGGTCGAACACGGCGGCCTGGCGGCCAAGCTGGTTGCGCTGGACACCTGCGGTGGGGCGGCGGCGGACCCGTTCAGCCAGGTCAAGACATTGGAGCTCAAGGTGCGCGATGGCAGCTCCGGCACCTTGAAAAACGTGCTGGCCAAGGCAGCGACGGCGGCACTTGGCGGCGGCAAGACATCGGCGTCGTTTGCAGCAATTCCGGCCGGCAGCCCGCGCGAAGTGACGGTGCTCGGCTACGCGGCTGGCGCAAGCAAGCCGAGTTGGTTCGGCCGCCGTACCGGCGTCAACATCAAAAAGAACGACACCACCACGCTCGACATGGCGTTGATGGCGGTCGAAGGCTTCACCTGCGTCGGCGCCAAGAACATGCCGAACGCCTTGTTTGCGGCGACCACAGTCATCGACAATGGCCGCGTGCTCATCACTGGCGGCTTTACCAACGCCAGTGTCGACGGCAGCCTGGTCAAGCTGGAATCGGCCTCGAATCGCGCCTACATCTTCGACCCGAACACCGGCAAATTCACGGCCACTAAGGGTTTCTTGCAAGAGGCGCGCGCCGGTCACGCTATGATCTACCTGGCCAAGCCAAACCAGGTGCTGATCGTTGGTGGCACCAAGAAGATGACGGTCGCGTCGGCTGGCAACGCGCCGCCTCTGTGGTCGCCGAGCGACGCCGCCAACCTGACCTACGAGATTTTTGACATTGCCACTGGCAACTTCATTGCCGGCCCGGAGCAGGGCGCCAATTGCAAAAAACGCGTCCTGCCCAACCTGATGGCGCTGACCGATGACTACGTGGTGGCGCTCGGCGGTGCACCGTGGCCGCACAACGACACCGACTATTACGCCAAGAGCGATCTCTACGAAGCCAAGCACGGGCCCAACGAACCGACCGGCCGCTTCAAGGACGTTGGCAACGGCCTGCAGCTGAATGCCGTGCGCGCGGGCGCGGCGATTGCGTATGTTGGCCCGACGCCCAACGGCACCAGCCGGTATCTGGTTTGGGGCGGCAACACTGTAGCCAGCAACGTCGATTGCACCAGCCCGCTGCCGACCGCGCTCAAGCACGCCGAGCGCTTCAAGGAGAGCACGGAGCCCGGCACCGGCGAGTTTTTCGGCGACTACGTGCTGGAAGGCGACTTTGCCACGCCCTACGACGCCAAGAATGCCAAGTCGCTCAATCGCGACATGGCGCTGTTCTTTCCGACCCTGACGCCGCTTGGTCGCAAGGACGAGGGCGGCAAAGAGGCCTACCGCTTCCTGTCCGTCGGCGGCGCGCGCCATGCAACCTACCACCCGCAGCAGTGTGCGGCGGCGTGGGACAACTCGATCCTGGGCTGGCAGGCGCCAAGCCTGGACGACGCCTACATCTTGACGTTGGTCGAGCCCACGGACACCACCCAGGGTCGGCTGCTGACCAAGCGGGTGGCCGGTCTGGGCAAAGGCGTGTTCTTTCACCAGGCCAACCTGGCGGGAACGGGCGCCGTGGTGCTGAGCGGCGGCTTCTCGACGTTTGGCGGCGACGCGGACTTCTCGATGCAGTACTTCGATATCGCCAGCACCAAGCTGCTGGGTTCTGCGCAGATGGAGGCTGCCAGCAAGTTCGTGCTGCGCGGGGGCCACAGCGCGCTGAGCCTGCGCAACGACTGCGTGCTGTTCTATGGCGGCGCGGGCAAACTGGCAGGCGCGTCGCTCAACAGCACGGCGATGGCCACCAGTGACGTGTACTGCCCGAAATTCCTCGTACCGAACTAGGCACTTGCCCGCACCCAACTGCCGGCCACGGCCCCCGCAAACTGCGAGTTCACCATGCACTTTCCATCTGCCGCCGGATCGCCCACTGCCCCGCGCGCCCGCCACCGCACCGGCACCGTGGTGCTGGCCGCGCTGGCCGCCCTGTCCGTCGCGGACCCGGTGGCGTGGCTGCGTTTGGCGCAAACTGGCCACTATTTGTCGCAGGCGCACGCGCAAGCCGGCATCAATTCGACCTTAGCGGTCATCGTGGTCGCGACCCAAAAGAAGGCGGGCGACGACGCCGAGGCCGTTGAGCGCCTGCTGGCCGACGGCACGGCACGACTGGACACGGTGCGATTGTTCCCGCTTTCGCCGATCCCAAACGTCGAGGGCGCTGGCTCCGATGTCGAGACGGCGACAGGAGACCTGGTCGAAAATGCCCTGCGCGCCCTGCTCTTGCGCACGCCCAAGCAAGCGCAAGAGCGGATCGGCGCGGCGGTGGCCAAGCTCAAGGACCAGCCGATGGCCGGCGATGAGCGGCTATACGCGCGACTGTACAAAGCGCAGGGTCTGGCACTGCTGGCGACCAATGAGATGGTGCCGGCGCGCGATGCGCTGCTCAGGTCGTTGATTCTGGCCCCGGCGCAGACCGACGAGGAATACGCTGGCTACGGTGCCAACGCCAAGGAACTGTTCAACGCGTGCAAGCAAATGGTCCAGCGCGGCCAGACGGGCGACCTCAAGATCACGGCGCGCGGCGGCAAGGCGGACATCTGGATCGACGGACAGTGGCGCGGCGCGGGCACAGCCCAGGCCAATAGCCTGCCCGTGGGCGTGCACCGCATCACAGTGCGCCAAAGTGGCATGTATGCTGAGCGTCGCTTCGTTGAAGTCGCGCCCGGCAAAAGCACCGCGGTTGAGTTTGACCTCAAACAAGCGCCATTCGGTCCGGACCTAGAACAGGGCCGCGCGGTGCTCGCCACCAACTTCAAGCAGCCGAGCGTCGTCGAAGATCGGATGCGCGAGCTGCGCAACCAGCTTGGCGCCGACCAGATGCTGGTGGTCCGGCAGGGCAGCGATAAGAAGGCCACCAAAATGGAAGGCTATTTTCTGTCGGCTGACGGCACGTTCCGCAAGGCAGAAGGCAGCGCCGAAAAGGACGCCAACTATTTCGACCATATCGGCGAATTCGTGGCGGAAGTCAGCGGCGCCAAGCTAGGGCCCGATCCGCAGACGGCGCCGCTGGATCTGCGCCAGAGCGCTGTGGTCGTGACGGGCACGCGCAAGGCCGGCGACACGGTAGGGGCCGATCCCAACGCTCCGCTGTTCCCGGATGAAGAGGACGGCAAGAAGAAGAAAGCCGTGACCAGTCAGTGGTGGTTCTGGACCGCAGTGGCCGCCGGCGCTGGCCTGGTCGGCACCGGCATCTACTTCTTGACGCGCGGCGGTGGCGAAGCAGCCGAAGGCGCGGTGGGCACCGTGCAGGTCAATCTGGCCAAACCCGACGCGCCTTGAGCCGCGACGCCTCGCGATGAGCCGCCAACGCAATTGCCTTCTCGTCGCGCTGACGCTGGCGGTTGTACCGGTGCTGGCCCTTGCCCAGCCATTCGAGATGCGGCGCGACTGGCTGGAAATCCGTCGCGGTGGCGCGGACGCGATCGTGGCCGCAGCGCGCGCTGCTTCGGCGCCGGCCGCGTGGCAGGCCACCTATGCCGTCATGCTGCCTGCCGGCCATGCGTTGAGCCCGGACAAGGCGACAGAGTTGCGACTGACCGTGGCGCGCGACAAGCCCATCGGCAAAGGTGCTGTCGGCGGCAGCTTGATGGTGCGGGTCGACGCGCCGTTGCCCATCAAAGGCATCGGTCTGGTCGTGCATGGCGGCAAGGCGTGGCTGCGGGCGCCGGGTGGCAAAGCGGCTCCGGCTAGTCCAGCCGCGCTGTTCGCAGCGGTCGCCGGCCTGGGCGTTCCCTGGGCGGCGTTTGCCCCACTGGAATTCAAGGGGCTGCACAGCGCGACGCTCGAAGGGGAATTTGGCGATATCGCGGTCCTGCGCGGCAAGCCCGAATACGTCGCCGGGCCGGGCGTGGCGCCCGTCAAGGCAGGCATCTCCAAGCGCCATGGCTGCTGGGTCGTCGGCGAAGTGACCGACCGGCACGGCAAAACGCTGGCGCTGGTGCAGTGGCTTGAAGTCGGAGAACTGCAAGGGATTCCGGTACCTGAACGTCTGCGTCTGCGCGGTGTCGCCGGCGAAGCGGTCGCCCTGGATCTGCGGCGCCTGGACCTGACGGTTGGACGCCCACCGGCCTGGGGTCCGCGCCTGTTGCGATAGTTGCGGCCCCCCGATCGTGCGGTTATGCTCCGCGCGGTCGGGTAGCCAGGGCGCGGCCGGGGGTAGGTCGCTGGCGCCGCGAAGGATTCAGCATGATGCCCAACCAGTCCATGATTCGACGAACGGCACGCAAAGCGGTGTGGGCGGCCGCGGTGGTCGGTGTCGCAGCGTTGGTGGCGGCGCCCGCGCAAGCGGTCGAGATCACCGACGTGCTCGACGCAATGGACGACGACAACAATGACCCGTTCGATGCTGCCGTTCGGGTGCGCTACACCTCGGACACGCGTCAGTCGGCCATTGCCCGCCAGGCGCGCTGCTTGAAGAACGACGTGCTCGGCTCGGCCTGCCCCAACGGCAGCGGCTACGTGTTGGCCCGCGAATTGGAGTACGAGCGCATTCGCAACGTACTCAACTTCGATTTCCGCTTCGGCATCTACAAGGACCTGGAAATCTACGCGGTGCTGCCGCTGGTCATCAGCGACGACTGGAAGCATGAGTTCTCGCCCGGGGTGTCGCGGGCGAACTCGACCATCTTGCCGCCCAAAGACAACACGACGAGCACGCCTTCGGACCGCTCAGCGCTGTTCAAAGTCCCCTATCAGAGCACTTCGCGGGCCGGCATGGGCGACCTCAAGCTCGGGCTGCGCTGGTCGCCGTTCAACTACTACCGCGACGCCTCGGAGCCGACCTGGGTGTTTGGCTTTGAGTACACAGCCCCAACCGGTACGCCGATGAAGGCGGACAACGACGGCGTGGGCTACGGCCTGCACGAGTTCAAGCTATTCTCGAACATCTCGCGGCGAGCGCTGCGGATTTTCGAGCCGTTTTGGGGCTTTCACGCGGCTCCGCGCGTCGGCGCCAGCGACGGCTTGTTCACCAAGCGCGGCAAAACCCAACGCTACATAGAGCCCGGCTTCAACGCCGGCACGCAGTTTGGCCTGACGGTGGTGCCGTGGGAAAACCCCAAGCAAGAAGAGCGCTTTGAGATCGAAGCTGGCGTGAACTTCGAGTACTTCTATCGCGGCCGCGAGTACACGGAAATTTGGGAGGCCCTGGCCTCGCCCAACAACCCATGCAAGCCGAGCGAAGGCTGCAACAACGTGCTGTATTCACAGTCGGCCCTCGACCCGATTACCGGCAAGCCGATCCGCAGCGACGGCATTACCGAAGTGGAGCCGTATGCGCGGTTCGGCGGCTGGGGCGCGCTGCACTATCAGCCGGTGCAGTATTTCCAGATTTCCGCCAAATTCAGCTACTTCCGCGAGACACCGCACTTCATCACCTACGGCGACATCGGCGTGGATCTCGACGGCCGCGACAAGGTTTCGGCCTTCAATAGCACGGGCGAGAATGAGTTCAGCCCGGTGTACCTGCCAGCCGTCGATACGGTGGGCCAGCGGCTGCGTGTGCTCGATGTGACCAACCTGGGCTTGCAGTTCGCGATTACTGGCAAATTCTAGTCGGTTGCTGGCTGGCGCCTGTTGGGGTGCGGCCACCACTTACACACACAGTTTCGCATTGCCGGTCGGGGGCAAACCCCGTATTCTGGGCGGCTGGCCGTTGCGCCGGGTCGGTTGCCCGCGCGCGCCAAGTAGCACCCGCACGGAGCCGTCGATGACCCAACGAATCCTCGTAGTGATGAGTCTGAGTGCGTCGGTTGCGGCGTGCGTCGGCGGCTCGGACGGCAGTGGCAGCGCTTCGATCTCTGCGGCAGCAATCGTCTGCGTCGGGCCGGGCGACTGTGCAATTGGCCAGGATTGCATCGACGGCAAATGCGCGGCGCAGGTCAGCTTTGGCAAGGATGCGGCGGCAAGCGGTGACAGCAGCGGGTCGGCCGACGGTGGGGGCACCAAGAGTGACAGCAGCCCCAACACCAGCCAAGCGGACGGCGGCGGCGCTGTGAGCGATGTGACCAGCGGCAGTCAGGCCGGCACTGCGTGCAAGGTTGACCAGGACTGCGACGACAAGGTCGCCTGCTCGCTCGACAAGTGCGTCAACGGCAACTGCTACCACCCCAAGAAGTCCGACCCTTCGTGCAGCTGCACAAAGACCAGCGACTGCGACGACGGCAACACCTGCACGGCCAACGTCTGCAAAAGCGGCATCTGCACCTATGCCAAGTTCGTCAACCCGAACAACCCCGACCCCAACTGCTGCGCAACCGACGCGGAGTGCACCGACTCGACCGGCGCCACCAGCGGCAAGTGCATGGAATACCACTGCATCTTCAAGACGCTGACCAAATGCAAAGCCAACGCCGACTGCGACGACAGTAACGTCTGCACGTCCGACGTGTGCGTTTCGGGCAACTGCGAAAACAAGGCCAAGCTGGGCTGCTGTATGGGCGACGGCGAGTGCAACGACGACAACCCGTGCAGCGTCGACACCTGCAACAAGGGTACCTGCCAATTTAAGGGCGCGGCATCGGCCGGCTGTTGCGACGACGCGAGCGGCTGCGACGACGGCATCGTGTGCACCATCGACAGTTGCGAAGGCTATCAGTGCCAGCACTTGCCCGGCGGCGAGGGCTGCTGCGTAACGGACAAGCAGTGCGACGACGGCAAGGTCTGCACCATCGACACCTGCCAGAACGGCACCTGCGACCATCAGCCCGGCTCCAACTGCTGCAAATCCGCGTTGGACTGCGATGATTTCAGCCCGTGCACGGCCGACGAGTGCAAGGCCGGCGAGTGCTTCAACACGGCCAAGTCGGGCTGTTGCATCAACGACTTTGAGTGTGACGACAACGATCCGAATACCACCGACACCTGCGTCAACGACGTCTGCAAGAACACGGGCAGTAGCGGCGGCGGTGGCGGCAAGTGCACCAGCAATGCCCAGTGCAACGACAGCGACCAGTGCACGACCGACACGTGCTTTCTAGGCACCTGCTCCAATGCGCCGATTCCAGGCTGCGGCGGTGGCGGTGGCGTCGGCTCGTGCAAGGGCAAGTGCGGCGCCCAGGGCGTACAACCAGGCGGCTGCTACTGCGACGACCTGTGCCAGATGAGCGGCGACTGCTGCGGCGATTACGGCGCCCAGTGCGGCGGCGGCGGCAATGTGCCCAAGTGCGGCGACGCCAAGTGCGACCCTATCGGCGAGTCGTGCAGCACCTGTCCAGCGGACTGCGGCCCCTGCGGCGGCAAGGGCACCTGCGTCGGCGTTTGCGGAGGTCAGTCCAAGGACGGCAGTTGCTTCTGCGATAATACCTGCAGCACAGCCGGTGACTGCTGCGCAGACTACCAGGCCGTGTGCGGCGGCGGCGGAGCGCCCAAGTGCGGCGACGCCAAGTGCACCGCGCCCACCGAAACCTGCAGCAGCTGCCCGGTGGACTGCGGACCTTGCGCTGCCAAGTGCGGCGACCTCAAGTGCGACGCGGCAACGGAAAACTGTCTGACCTGCCCCGGCGATTGCGGCCCGTGCGCCAACAAGAATACCTGTGCCGGCTCCTGCGGTGGTAAGTCCAAGACCGGCACCTGTTACTGTGACAGCGCCTGCACGGCCTCTGGTGATTGTTGCCCGGACTACAACGCCCTGTGCGGTGGGTCAGGCGCGGTCAAGTGTGGCGACGCCAAGTGCACTGCGCCCACCGAGACGTGCAGCAATTGCCCCGCTGACTGCGGCGCGTGCCCCAACAAGAATACCTGCGTCGGGGCGTGCGGTGGCCCATCGAAGACCGGCACCTGCTGGTGCGACACCGCGTGCAAGTCGGCTGGGGATTGCTGCCCGGACTACGCGGCCGCCTGTCCCGGTAGTGGCGGGGGTACCTGCGGCGCCAAGCCGACAACCAGCTGCAAAGGCAAGTGCGGCGGCCAGGGCACGGGCGGGTGCTGGTGCGACAGCGTGTGCACGAGCGCCGGCGACTGCTGCCCCGATTTCAAGCCCTGCGGCTGTTTCTGAGCCCAGCCGGGTGGCGCCCGCCAATTGCCGTGCTACTTTTGCGGCCGCTGGACGGCCCCCAAGCAGTGTGCGCCGGGCGACGGAGTGACTATGCTAAACCAAATCAAGGACATGGCCGCCAAGCAGGTCGGCAAGGTGCTGGCGTCTGACGCGGCGATGAACGTGCTCAGCAGCCCGCAACTCAAGAATGCGGTGGTGACGGCCATCAACTTGCGCGCCGAGGCGCGCGACGCCCTGGAGCGCCGCGTCAAAGAAGTCGCGACCGCGTTGGAACTGGTCACCCGCTCCGACGTTGCCAAGCTGCGGCGCTCGATTGTTGACCTGCAAGACCACCTGGCCGAGCTGCAAGCCCAACTTGCCGAAGCACAAGCAGATCTTGCCGCGACCAAGGCGGAAGCCGGCGCTGCGCCGGAGGCAGCCGCCGAAGCGCCCGAGCCCGCGCCCAAGGCCAAGAAGCCGCGCCGCAGCAAGGCCGACTGAGACCCGATCGACCCGGAGAGCGCTGATGGCCGTGCTGCCCGTTGTAACCTACCCCGACCCCGTGCTGCGGCAACGCTGCAAGGAAGTGATTGCCTTTGATGCCAGCCTGCACAAGCTGCTGGACGACATGGGCGAGACCATGGCCGCGGCAGAGGGCATCGGCCTCGCGGCCAATCAGGTAGGCGACCTGCGCCGGTTGTTCTTGATGAACGTGCCGGTGGACGAGAACACCACCACCGGCCTGCTCGAGGTCATCAACCCGCGCGTTGTGGCCAAGCGTGGCGAAGTGCGGTTTGAAGAGGGTTGCCTGTCGTTTCCGAGCGTGTATGAGTTCGTGGTGCGCGCCAACGAGATCGAGTTGCACTACCAGGACCGCAGCGGCGCAGCGCAAAAACTCATTTGCCGCGGCATTGTGGCGATTTGCGTACAGCACGAATTCGACCACCTCGAGGGCATCACGTTTCTCGATCGGCTCAGTCCGCTCAAGCGCCAACTGGCCCTGCGCGACTACGACCGCAAAAACCGCGAGGCGCTGGATGACAAAGCGTTTCGCGCCAAAGCGCGCGCGCGCCGGTCTCCGCCGCAGCAGATCAGCTGACCTCGTCCATGCGCACCGTGTTTTTCGGTTCGCCACCGTTCGCGGTTGCCGTGCTGCGGTCGCTCTTGGACGCTGGAGCCCATGTCACGGCGGTGGTGTCGCAGCCAGACAAGCCGGCCGGCCGTGGCAACCAACTGACCTCGCCAGCAGTCGCCCAATTTGCCCGCGAACGCGGCATCGCGGTGCATCAACCGACCAAGGTGCGCGACGGAGCACTCGCTGCGTGGCTGCGCGATCAAAAGGCAGACGTCGCGGTCGTCGCCGCCTACGGCCGCATCCTGACGCAAGAGGTGCTGGACGCGCCGCGGCTCGGCTGCGTCAATGTCCATGCCTCGTTGCTGCCGCGCTGGCGGGGCGCGTCGCCCATTGCGCGGGCCATCGCGGCCGGCGACACCAAGACCGGTGTCTGCTTGATGCAAATGGACGCGGGCCTGGACACCGGACCCGAACTGGCACGCGCGGAAATCTGCGTCGGCGACGACGACACCACGCCTTCGCTGGAAGTGCGACTGGCGCAGCTGGGCGGCCAACTGCTAGTTGATCATTGGGCGAGCCTCGCCGTGGGCAGCCTGGCCGCGCGCGTGCAAGACGAGACTGCGGCGACTTATGCGCCGCCGCTGCGCAAAGAAGACGGCCGGCTGGACCTGTCGCGGCCTGCGCCCGAGCTGCACGCGCTGGTGCGCGCCGTGCAGCCATGGCCTGGCGCGGTGGTGGCGACTGTGCTCGGCGAGGACTGGAAGATCGGTGCCGCCGGTTTGCGTTGGCGTGACGACACCGCGCCGGTCGGGCACATCGCGGCAGTGGACCGCGACTGCGTGTGGATCGGCTGCGGCAGTGGCTGCCTTGGTGTTGCAGAGCTACAGCGGCCCAACAAGGCCAAAGCGGCGGCGCCAGACGTGCTGCGCGGGGTGCGGCTGGGCGCAGGTGCAGCGCTGGCTGCTGAGGCAACGTGAGCATGGGCAAGGCACCGCGGATTGCCATGATTGGCTGCGGCAACATGGGCGGCGCCATCGCGCAGCGTTGGCTGGACACCGCGATCGTGCCCCAAAGCGGCTTGTGCGCATGTACCTCGCGGCCGGCGTCAGCGGCAGAAGTCACAAGGCGGCTGGGCATCGAAGCTGGCACGAATCTGGCCGAAGCGGTCGCCGACGTCGATGTGGTCGTGCTCGGCTTCAAGCCGCAGGGCCGCGTCGAGATCCTGGCGCAGTTGCGCAATGTGCTGGGCGACCGCAAGCCGCTGGTGGTGTCACTGCTGGCCGGCGTCGAGTTGGCCGAACTCCGCGGCGTCTTGGGCCCGCGGGTGGCGCGGTGGATGCCCAACACGCCGGTGCTGACCGGCGCGGGGGTTGTCGGGCAGTGCGCACCTGGGCTCTCGGAAGCCGACGTAACGACGCTTGCCGGCCTGGCGGCGCCGCTGGGCTTGCGCGTCGACGTCGCCGAGCGCGACTTCAATGCGCTGACTGCGGTTGCGGGCTGCGGCCCGGCCTATGTGTTCCTGTTCTGCGAAGCCCTGGCCAGCGCGGGCACGTCGGCGGGTTTGGATCGCGACGTTGCCCAACAACTGGCCCGGCAGGTCGCCGTGGGTGCCGGACTGCTGCTAGCTAGCGCGCCAGAGCAACCGGCCGAGCTGCGCGAGCGCGTTACCAGCAAGGGCGGCATGACCGAAGCGGCGCTGCAACAACTGCGCCGGCAGGGTTGGGGAATCGCGATGCACAGCGCGGTCGCCGCAGCAGTCGAGCGGGGGCAGCAATTGGCCGCGCCGCCACGGAACGCGAAATAGCGATCAGCCTTTGAAAACACCTAGATGCGACAGCAGCGCCTCGGCGACGCTGTTGAGCACTGGCCCCACGCTGCCATCGTGCAGGCTCTTAGCGACCTCGCGGGCCTCGCTAATTGCGTCCAAGGCTTCAAGCGCGCGGTCGTCGGCCAGGTAAAACGCCACCATCGCCAACGCGGCGACCTGAAAGGCCACGGCATCGCCGATATCTTGCGCCGCCAGCACCGCTTCGGCCATCACGGTCACGCCATCGGCCGCCGAGCGGGCCTGACTCAGGTCGAACGGCAAGCCGAGCCAGGGGTCGAGGTGTGCGTTTTGCACCGCCGTCTTGCGCGCGGCCTGCACGGCTACCAGCGACGCCGAAACCGCCGCGTGGAAGTCCTGCGCTTGCATCCAGATGGCAGACTGCGCGGCGCGCAGGTTGGCCGTCTCTGACCAGGAGGCTTCGGCCTCGCAGATGTTGGCAGCGTCTTGCAGCGACACCGCGCAACGATCGGGCCGATGGCTGCGCATCCACAGCTGCGCCAGCGACGCGTGGCTGGCGTATGCCACAAAGGTCAGGCCCTCGTCGCGCTGCAACGGCAGGCGGCCGATGTCGGCCAACTCGCTGCGCAACGACACCAGATTGCCGGTGGCGCCGTGGTAGGCGACGCGGGCTAGCAGCATTTCAGCCTGCACCCAGACTGTGCGGGTGGTAGATTCTGCCTCGGATGCTTGCAGCAACTGCCAGGCGGTATCCATCAAGCGCAAGTCGCGGTTGGCATCGACCGGCGACTTGTGGGCGAGGTAGGGCAGCCGCGCTGCGCGAATCAGGATCTCGGTGGCGCGATCGCGCGTCTCGACTGCGCGCACCAATGCGTGCTCCGCAGCGGCGAGCCCGGCGCTGGTCTGGTGGGCACACAGCGCGGTGCGGGCCACACAGGCGAGCAAGCGCACCTCGACGTCATCGGGGCAGGCGTCGCCGACCTCACCGAGCAGGCTGTGCGCGTAGGCCAGCCAGGTCGAGCGCCGCTGCACCGAGCCCGTCAACGACGGCATCCGTTCGACGAGATCCAGCACGGCGCGGGCCGCCTTGAGCGGGTCATCGGCGCGCACAGCGTCGTGATGTGGCCCGAGTTCTTCGAGCAAATGGCGAGGCAATGCCGGGCGATCGCGCAACTGCATCCAAAACACCGGGCCTGCCGGACAACGGGGCTGCGCGACCGGCGCGGCACAGGATGGCACGGCCGGCGGCGCACCGCGAATTTCTATACAGAGGGACCCAAATGACAAGGCCACGTCTGCGGCGGAGCCGCGAGTCGGCCCAAAGGGTCGCGAGTTGGCCACCCACCCAGCAAGCGAGTCCAGACCGATGGCTTCGGCCTTCGGTCAGGATGAATCGCTCAGCAGCGGCCTTGGGCCTTGCCGTGCGCGCCAAGCGGGTTGCAATCGCCCGCGGAATTTGCAGCTGTTTCCTCGCGGTGTCCGTCGCAGGCGCGCAAATGGCCAAAAACTTCACATCCGATAATCCCGGTTTATCGTCACCTGCTGGTGGCGCGCCGGGGCGCCGCAACGCTCGTCGACAGGCAACGGCAACCGAGGTGAAACCATGGAAAGCGACTCGTTCTTTGGCAAACGCAGCATCCCGTGGGTGCTGCTGGTGTGCGCGGTCCTCTTAAACGTCGTGCTGCTCGTCAACCGCAGCAAGGCGCCCAAAGCGGACGACAAGCCCGCAGAGGCCAAGCCGGTGCCGGCGGCAGCGGCGCCGCCTTCGCCACCACCCGCAGTTGGAACCGGACCGGCTGTCGAGTGGCAGCAAGCCGCGCTGCAGGTCAACGGTACGCTGGAGCGCACTTTTACTCAGGCGCTCGGCGACGAACTGGGCCCCCAGGTCAGCCAGACGTACGCGCGGCTTTTTGTGTGGGACGTCAACTTTCGCACCGACCTGAGCCCCAAGGACGGCGTCGAGGTCATCTACCGCGAACTCGGCAATGCCGAAATTGACATTGCTGCGGCACGCATGAACGTGGCCAAGCGGGGCAAGACGTATCGCGCCTACAAGTTCCTCAATCCTGGCGACAAGTACGCTTCGTGGTGGAACGAAGAGGGCACTGAGGTGCCGATGCAGCTCAAGGCTACGCCGATCAAGGACTACCAGCAGGTCACCAGCCTCGTCGGCGACGGCCGCGGCCACGCCGGCATGGACTTCAAGACCCCGGTCGGCACCGAGATTGTGGCGTCGTTTGGCGGCAAGGTCCTGCGCAGCAACTGGAACTGGGGCGCCAACGGCAACTGCCTTGAAATCGAGTACCCCGACGGCACGCTGGCCAAGTTCCTGCATCTGTCTGAAAACAAGGTTAAAGCGGGCGACACGGTCCAGGCGGGTCAGGCGATTGCGCTCACCGGCAACACCGGCCGCTCGACGGCGCCACACCTGCACTACCAGCTCAACCAGGGCGCCAAGGTGCTCGACCCGGTCACTTACCACGGCACCGTCCGCCGCAACATCGATGCGTCAGCCAGCGCCGCTTTCAAGGCCACCGTGCAGGCGCTCGACGCTCAGTTCGCCCCCAAGACCGCCGGCCTGTAAGTCTGCCCAACGCAGCGGATCGCCAGCTGGCCCCCAGACATTGGGTGCCAGCGGCGGTCCGCGGGCGAGTTGACGACGCTTGACCGGGGGTTGCCTTTCCCACGGCCTTGCGCCAAGGTTGCCGCCGTGGTCGCCCCTTTCCCCTGCGCGCTAGCGATGGTGCCGCGCGACCGCAACGGTGGGGCCGCCCATGCCTGTCCGCATTGCCGCTGACGCGCCGCTGGGCCTTTTGGCCAGCGCCCATGTCGTTGCCGCCACGCCACACCTCGCCGCTCAGGTCCGCGGGCTCGGACGCAGCGTCTCGCTCAGCCCCGCCGAACTCGACGTGGTTGCACTCCTCGACGGCCGGCGGGCGTTCGGCGACGTGCTCAAGGCGTGCCCGCGGCCGTTGCTGGCGCTCGACGTGGTGCGGCGACTAGGCGAGGCCGGGCTGCTTGGCAGTACCGCGGCGCCGCAGCCGGTCGCGGGCGGTAGCGCTCCGCGGGCTTGGCTTGTCGATTTTGCGGTGCCGGTGGCGGCCTTTCTGGCGGCAATGGGCCTGGCCGCGCTGGCCGGCGCGCTGGAGTTGTCGATCGCGATGGCCATGGCCGGATGGACGCTCGTAGCGGCGTTGGCGTGGCATGCGGCGCCCTTCCTGCCTGGCTGGGGTCGGCGGCGCGCCGGCCAGTTTTTGGGCGTGCCCGATGCCGGCCGGCGGCTGCGCACCTGGCTGATGCGGCGGTCGGTGCGCAACACGGTGCGCGCGGGAGACATCGACCGGGTGGAGCAGCGCTACTTGCTGCTGTCCGCTTGGGCTTTCTGCCACGGTTTCGCGGTGGTGGTGCTGGCGATCGGCTGGGCGTTGCCGCTGGCGACGCACTTCGCGCTGCACGGCCTGCCTGGACAGGCCGGTCTTTGGGCTGGCCTTTTCCGGGCTTTGCCGCTGCTGGTGACCGTCGGCGTGTGTGCGCCGCCGCTGGCCATGCTGCTGCTGGTGCTGTTCTGGCTGGTGCCCCAGCTGGTGCCGCGCACGAGTTCGCGACCACAACGCGCGGACGCCGTAGACGGCGAACTGGCCGGCCGGTTTGCGGACGCTCTGGGCGCGCTGCCCGCGTTCGCGCCATTGGGCGCGGATCGACTGTTGCAGTTGGGCAAGCTCGGCCGCCTGGAGACCCACGCCGACCGGGCGTTTGTGCTGCGCCAGGGTGAGCGCGGCGATCGCCTGTGCTGGCTGGCCTCCGGCAAGGTGCGGGTGCGGGTCGAGGACGAGAGCGGCATGGACCACGAGGTCACGGTCTTGCAGCAGGGCGCGTTCTTTGGCGAGACCGCATTGTTGGAGCCGGTGCCGCGCACGGCGACGGTCATCGCCGACGGCGCTGTGCAGGTGGTTGGCCTGGGTCGCGCCGCGTTTCTGGGTGCGCTGGCTGAGCTGGGCGCCGACTCGGAGGGCGTCAAGGACCAGCTGCGTACGGCGGCTGTGCTGCGCAACCACCCGTTGTTCTGCGCGCTGGATGCCGACGGGCTGCGGGCGCTACTGGAAGCGGCTGAGGTGGTTCGCCTGCCGGCAGGCCAGGCGGCAGTGAGCCAGGGCGACGCCGGCGACGTGCTCTACGTGGTGCGCGAGGGGTCGTTCGAAGTGCGGCGCGAGAGTCGTGGGCGCCAACGCAAGCTGGCGCGCCTGCGGCCGGGCGACTGGTTTGGCGAACTGGCGTTGCTCGGCGATGGCAAGCGCACCGCCAGCGTGGTCGCGCTGACCGATGCGGTTGCGGTTCAAGTGCCGCGGCCGGCGGTGGAGAGTGCGGTGCTGCGCGACGTCGCTGCTGCTTTGCACGTACTGGAAGCGGCGTCGGAGCGCATGGCGGCGCTGCGGCAAGAGGAGGGGCTGTGAACCCAGGGCGGCTCATCCCAACCTTGCTGTTGGCCACTGGCACCGTTGGCGCAGCCAAGAAAGGTCCCGATGTAGTGGCCAAGGTCACCGACACCGTCAAGATCGTGATGGTGCGCTATGAACTGGCGCAGCTGGCCCAGATGTACGATCGCGACGCCATCTTGACCATGCCCGTTCCCAAGCCCGGTGAACCGGAGAAGTTCTCCAACTGGGTGCGCGAATCGCTCAAGGCAGGCGGTGGGCGCGACGTGGCCAACGACCTATGGGAAACGCCGTATCGGTTTGACTGGGCCACCGGCGTCAAGGTCATGCGCAGTGTCGGTCCGGACAAAGAGCCTGGACCGTGCGCGACCAACGAAGTGCGCGAAGGCGTCGACGACCTCTGCGAGATTGTGGGCGAGCGCAAGTAGTCGTCAATCGAGCGTCACGCCGACCGCACCTTGAACCACGCGCACCGACAGCCGCTTGGTCGCAGCTTCGTAATACCAGCATGCCGTCTTGCAGGCGCCGACCTCAGTCACCGAGTTGACCGCAGCAACCGTGACCCCGCCAATGGCGACGCCTTTCGGGGCATTGAGGCCGTGCACCTCGAAAACTCCGCCCTGTTGGAATTCAGCGCCCGCTTGCAGCCAGTGTAGCGTCAACAGCTTGCCATCGAAGCCCAACTCCGCGGTCGCGCCATCGAACAGGGTTAATTTGGCCGGCGCCGCCAGCGGCCCTGCGAGCGCGGCGCGCAGCCACAACACCCCGACCTCGTTGGCAAAACTGTCGACGCCCGCCAGAGTCGAGGGCGCCAGGGTGTCGATGGTCGGCCGCAGCAGTGGCACCAACTGCCCTGCCCTGGCGTAGAGCGGAAGCTTGGCGAGCGGCGCGTCGATGGCCTCGGTCTTGCCAGCGGCGCCGCCATCGTGCACCGTACCGTCGAACCAATCGACCCACACGCCCGGCGGAAACCACACGTCGCGCTTGGCCTCGGGGGTAATGACCGGCGCTGCCAACAGGTGGTCGCCCAGCAGCCACTGGTCGGCCTCGCGTGCACGCAAGCCGCTGTCTCCGCTCAGGTTCGGCCACACCAGGCCCAGCGCGCGCACCGGCCCAACGCCGCGCGGGTCATTGCCCTGGGTGCGCGCCATCTCGGTCCACAGCAGAGGAAACAGCCGGGCGTGCAGCCGAATCAGGTCGCGCGACAACGCGATGGTCTGGTCGTCAAACGGGTCGCCGGGCGACAGCTTGTTGGTGATCTTGTTGAAGATCCACGGATTGTGATCGCTGCTGCCGCCAATCTGCAACACGCCATTGAGCGCTGTGTGCTGCAGCCAGCGCAGGAACAGCTGCTTGGAAGCTCGGCCGTGCCGGTAGCCACCGGTATCAGCGCCGTAGAGGGGAAAGCCCGCCGTCGGCAGCGAAATCGCCGCAGCGACCGACGCCGGCAGGCCGCCCGCATGGCACTCACCATCGGGCGTGCACTCCGCGTGCTTCATCCAACCGGCGCACAGGTCGCCGGGCCAGATCATCGACGCATGGATCTGGTCGCCCCATGCCGACTTGCGGCACAGCAGCCAGCCGCCGCCGGTCTTGGCGTAGTTGCCCGCGGGCTTGGGCAATTGGCTCGCGTAGGCTTCGTGGTAGCCGTGTTGGTAGCTCTGGTGCATCGTCCGCTCGTCGCTACCGTCGGCAAAGGTCCAGGGCAGGCGCGCGGCGCCAAGGCCGAGCACGATGTCCTCGCCGTAGTCCATCTTGAAGCCTTCGATGCCCAGGTCGGTGTACTGCTTGACCAGCGACTTGAAGAAGTCGCGGGCGGCCGAGTTGGTGAAGTCGACCGGCGGCCCCCACTTGAGGATCGTCGCCCACATGCCGACGCCATTGACGAACCAGCCGTTCTGCTTGGCCTTGTCAAAGTGCTTGGACTTCTGCTTGCCGGCGTAGCCCGGGTCGAAGTAGGGCGTGGACCACACCCCAAGCCGCAGCCCGTTGGCCTGCAAACTGTCGACCATGGCCTTGGGGTCCGGGTAGAGCTTGGGATCAAAGCCGAAATCGTTGACGGCGACATCGTACGGCCGGTCGATCCACATGCCAGAGAGCGCGAGGTCGTGCGTGCGCAGGTCGGCCGCGTCTTGCAGAACTTCGGCCTGGTCTTTGTTTTCGTTACGCCACAGCAAACCGCCCATCGCCCACCGCGCGGGCAAAAGTGGCTTGCCCGTCAACTTCCAGTAGCGACTGACGACGTCGATGGGTTGTTCGGCGACGAGCAGCCAGGCAAACAGGTCACTAGTCTGCATGGTCAGCACGATGCGCCCGGGATCGCTGGCGGCGACGTCGGCCACGCCGGCACGAAAGGTCTGGCCAAACCAACCCCAACCGCGGGTGCCCACCAGCAGCGGGATGCGCACGTGACCCTCGTTGCTGGAGCCGTCGAGGTTGAAGTCGCCTTCGAGCTGCAGCGCGCGCACCTTGCCGCGGTGCTGCGGGGTATCGAACATCTCGCCGATGCCGTAGTAGCCCTCGCTAGCCGGGGCATCGATGACCTGCCGCACGTAGATGACCGGCCGCTCGCCCTTGTCCGCGGCGAAGTCGTTGGTGGTGTAGATACTGAGCGGCCGCAGCATGAGCTGAAAGCCGATTTCCTGTTGCGCGCGAACGAACAGCAGATAGTCGGGGCAAGCGCCAGCCGCCGTGGCCGTCTGCACGCGAAAAAACGCCCCGGCCAGGTTTTGCTCGCCGATGGGATGCGGGTTTTCGATCTGATCGACCGCCGTGACGCTACACCAGGTCAGATCGTCCGGCGGTGTCGTGGCCAGGTTGCTGGGGTTATAGTTGACCTTGGCGTCGAACTTGTCGACCCGGCCCAACTGCCAGCGACTGAGATCGACGCGAGCCCGCGCTGCCGTCTCGCCAACGCGCCACAGTTCCATGGTCTTGGCGGCGCCGTCGACGGTGAGCCTGAACGCAACGGGCTCGCCCAATTCAAGCTGGGCCGAATTGGGCGACTTGAGGGCGACGATGCCGGCCTTGGGATCGCCCGCACCGTCCCACCACGTAGCCCACTTTGGAAAATCGGCGGCAACCGCATCCTTCGCTGCGATGTCGCCAGTGGCACCTGTAGCATCAAGGTTGGCGTCGGCGGCAGTGACGGCATCGGGCGTTGCGGCAGGACTGCCACATGCTGCGAGGGCGAAAGCGACAGCGGCCTTGGCGATCAGAATCGAACTACGCATGGGCATGGACCAGCGCACTGCGGCGCCGCGGCATGGTTGCGCGGCGCGCTTTGACTGTCCAGTGGCATTGCGGGGTGCCGTTGCAGGCCGCAGTGCCAATCCTGCAGCGCCGGCGGTCGACGTCAGTCTTGCGCGCACGCTGCGGCGATGGCCTCGATCGCCGACAAACAGGCTGCGTCAGCGCCGGGACCGTGGCTCCAGGCCCAGTGGCCGCGACGGATCCAGGCCGGTCGACCGGCATCGGCGGCTTCGACCATCACTTCGAATTCGCCGGCGTCCGTGGCGATGCGCAAGCGCAACCGCTCGCGTCGACCGTCGAGCGTCCAGGAAAGCAACTGCCAGGCTTGGGGCAGAGCCTGCGTCAGCCGGTGAGCCGGCAGCAACTCACCGACGCGCCGCTCGAAGGCCGTGGAGCTCGCCGCACTGTGGCCCACGATGGGCTGAAATTCCTCCCAGCCGTAGGCATGCGCGTAGTGCTCCCAAACGCCCCAACAGTGGTCATTGGCCGCGCAGGTCGTGCACTCCGAGTGTTTGACGGTCTGGCCGGCGCTGGCTTCACCGCTCACGGTTTCGGCAGCAACCTGGGCCGTCGTGCCCCGGGCGACCGGCGCGTTTGCCGATTCGTTCGTCGTCGGCACCACCCATGCCTCCAACGTGCCAACCAGACTGACCCAAGGTCCGGCGGCGCACGGCGGGATGTCCTCCAAAACGATGCGGCGGCGAAGGTCGTGCGGAAGCTCCAAAAGTGGCGCCAGCGCGGCGACCACTTCGGCGTGGCGCGGCACGACTTTGGCGAAGTGCTTACGCGCGTGCCCGGTCGGCCGCACGACGTTGACGACGGCGGTATCGGCGCCGCGGTCGAGCAGCCAGCGCAGCGTATCCGCCAGCCGCGGCAGGTTGAGCTTGCTTGCCACTGTCGAGGTCGTCAGCTCCAGGTCGAATTCACCGCGCAGTGCGACCAGCTGGCTCAAACCCGCGGCTGCCTCGACGAACGCGTCCCTGCCGACCGAGGCGTTGTGCGTCGCGGCGTCTGGCCCATGAATCGACACCACGAACCGGTTGGCCCCGGCCTCGCACAAGGCGCGCGCGCGGTCGCCGTCAGCCAGACGCCGGCCATTGGTCACCACGCCTCGACCCGCAAAGTCGAGATCTCGAGCCAAGGCCAGCATCGCGGGCAGCTGCGGATGCAGCGTCGGTTCGCCGTGGGTAAACATCACCGCGTCGACTGATCCGGCGTGGGCCTGCAACAGCGCCGCAATGGTGGCGAACGGCACCACCGCAGGCCCGCCGTGGAACTCGCCGTCGACCTCATTGCGGTCCAGGCAGAACCAGCAGCGGTTGTTACAGGTGAACATCACCTGCGCCTGCAACACGGCCTTGCGGCGCAGGTTGGCGCTCGTGGCAATCGACGGTGCGGGCGCGGTCACGGCAGCCCGATGGTCGTCAGTGGGACGGCGGGCGCGGTTTGCCCTGCGCATCGTCGGTCGCGTCGTCGTCGGTGTCCGCGCCGGTGGTCTCGTCGTCGCTGTCATCGGCCGGGGGTTCCATCGGCTCACTGTCCTGGCTGTGGGCCTCGTGCTTGTCCTCGCTCTGGGCTGGTTCGTCAGCAGGCTTGTCAGCCGGGCGATCGTCAGCAGGCGGCGGCAGTGAACCGGGCGGCGAACTCGGCGCCGGGGCTTCTGCGGTCGGCACACCGTGATCTGGCGGCGGCAAGCGGGTGTCGGGCACTTGTGCGCGCGCAGCGGTGCACCCGGCCAGCACTGCCGCCAAAATCAGGCGTCCAAACAAGCGCATAGGTCCATCCGACGGCGCGCACCGTCGTGGCGAAGCGTCGCCGGGCAGCGCGGCAAAGTCAAACCCAAGCGCACGCATCGGGTTGGCGGCGCCGCCTTGACCGTACACAGCATGGGCGGGCACGCTACCCGCATGACGACGCCGCTGGTCTTGTTGCGCCATGCCCATGTGTTCAACCCCGACGATGTCGGCTACTGCGACGTGTTGTGCGCGGGCGGCAAGGTGGCGGCAATTGCAAGCAAGCTGGAGCTGCCGCCGGACCACTGGCCCTGCGAAGTCGTCAACCTCGACGGCGCCCGGGTGATTCCCGGTCTGGTCGATGCGCACGTGCATTTGTGCGGCGGCGGCGGCGAGGCGGGCGCGCACACGCGGGTCCCGCGCGTCGAAGTGCCCCACCTGACGCTGGCGGGTGTCACAACTGCCGTTGGCCTGCTCGGCACCGACGGCAGCACGCGCACGGTGGCCGAGTCGCTGGCCTGTGCTCGCGCGATCGAGCACGCGGGGTTGACCACATTCTGCTACACGGGGTCGTACGAGCTGCCGCTGCAGACGCTGACGGGTAGCGTCCGCGGTGATCTGGTGCACAACGATCGCCTGGTGGCAGTTGGCGAACTGGCGCTGTCGGACCACCGGTCGTCGCAGCCAACCTACGATGAGCTGTTGCGCGTGGCTTCGGACTGCCACGTCTGCGGGATGATGACGGGCAAGGCCGGGCTACTGCACCTGCACATGGGCGATGGCCCGCGCGGTCTGGCGCTGGTGCGCCGGGCGCTGCACGAGACAGAACTGCCGGTGCGCACCTTTCACCCGACCCACGTCAACCGCAACCGCGCGCTGTGGGCAGAGACCAAGCAGGTCCACGCCGAGCGCGGCCTGTACGCGGACGTCACGGCTTTCGAGGCCGACGAGGACAGTCTGGATGCCGCGGACGCCATCGCCGACTGGCTGGACAGTGGCCTGGATCCGGCCCGCCTGACCGCAAGCAGCGACGGCGGCGGCTGTCTGCCGGTTTTCGACGGAGACGGTGTGCTGATTCGCATGGATGTCGGCCGGTCGATGGGCCTTTCGGACGCCCTGGTCAAGCTATTGGGCCAGGGTCGGCCGCTGGGCGCAGTGCTGCCGATGTTCACTCGCAATCCGGCCCGGCTGTTCCGTTTTCGCGGCAAAGGCGAGCTGGTGCCCGGTGCCGACGCCGATCTGGTCGTGCTCGACGACGCTGGCCGGGCCCGCGACGTGCTGGCGCGCGGCAAGTGGATGGTGCGGCAGGGCCAGGCCATCGTGAGCGGCCCGTTCGATCGCTAGTCAACCCACGGAATTCCCATGCAAAACGTGCTGGCCGAGCTGGTAGACCAGTTGGCGCTCGAGCGCATCGATCGCGATCTGTTTCGGGGCCGCAGCCAGGACCTCGGCTGGGGCGCGATTTTTGGCGGTCAGGTGCTGGGGCAGGCGCTGTCGGCGGCCGCGCAGACGGTTGACGAGGATCGTCCGGTGCACTCGCTGCACGCGTATTTCTTGCGCGCAGGCGATGTGCGGCGGCCCATCGTGTACCAGGTCGATCGCATCCGCGACGGGCAGAGCTTCTGCACGCGACGGGTGATTGCCGTCCAGGACGGCACCCCGATCTTCAGTCTCGCAGCCAGTTTCCAAGTCGAAGAGACCGGCTTCGACCACCAGGACCCGATGCCGCAAGTCGCCGGCCCCGACGGGCTGTTGAGCGAGCGGGAGTTGGCCCTCAAGCTTGGCGACCACGTGCCCGAGCGGCTGCGCCCCATGGCCACCGCGATCCGGCCCATCGAGCAACGGCCGGTCAAGCCGCGCAACCCGCTGGCGCCCAAGCCCCAAGAACCCGTGCGGCACATCTGGATGCGCGCCATCGACCAGCTGCCTCACGACCAGTCGCTGCACCGCTACCTGCTTGCCTATGCCTCGGATTTTTCGCTGCTTGGCACGAGCTTGGATCCGCACGGCGTTTCGTGGCTCACGTCGGGCATGCACATCGCCAGCTTGGATCACGCGATGTGGTTCCATCGGCCGTTTCGCATGGATGATTGGCTGCTCTACGACATCCAGAGCCCGTCGGCGAGTGGCGCGCGGGGCCTGGTGCGCGGGCGGTTTTTCGACACCCAGGGCCGGCTGGTGGCGAGCGTCGTGCAGGAAGGCCTGATTCGCCTGCGCACAACGCCGGATCGGTAAAACAGGCTACGGGCTTCGGTCGCTTTTCGGCCTGCAAACTCGCGCCATCGCCGCTGACTTCGCGATCTCACCTGCTCGCCCAAGTGCGACAAGATGTGAGGCAAAAGTGAGACTGGCGCCGCCGCACCCTCGCAACCGCTCGAATTGACAGCGTCCGCGCGTTGGCTCGCACCTTGCACAGGCCCTTGGCGCGCCGTACGCTGGCCGCGGAGGTTCCGATGGACAGCGACAACCGCAACTCCGGCGCAGACAGCCCGCCCTTGGTCGGGGGCTACATCGCAGGCCCGCCCGACCGGTCGGCGATGTGGGAGGATATTGTGAATCTACCCGAGCATTTTCACGCAGAAATCGTCAGCAACCGAGTTCACTACCGCATGGGCAGTCGCGGTGGCCACGGCCACGCCGTCGGCGCCCTCAATGGCCTGCTGCACCCGGCCCGCAGTGGCGCAGCGCGAGGCGCTGCGTGGTGGCTTTTGGCCGACGCCAGCTTGTTCATCGGTCACGGCAGTTGGGTCGCGCCCGACATCACCGGGCTGCGCAAGGCGCACTGTCCAGAAATCCCAACTGAGTTTCCGATGCAACTCGTCCCAGACTGGGTCTGCGAAGTGCTCTCGCCCAGCAACGCCCACTACGACCGCGGCGACAAAGCCGAGGCCTACGCGAAAGCGGGCGTACCGTGGTTTTGGATCGTCGATACCGACGAGCGCACGCTTGAGGTGCTGGAGTTGGTCAACGGCCGCTGGCAGATCTTTGGGGTCTATACCGATGGTGCGGTGGTGGCGCTACCGCCGTTTGACGAGGTCCCGTTGGCCGTGGGCGAGATTTTCGTCCCCAAAAGAGCGCCGCAAGAACCCTAGGTTGGCGGAGCCGTTGCTGAGCCAGGCCGAGCGCCTTAGCCTCGCCGTGACAAGGCCAGCTTGTACACCTCGACGTACTTTTGCGCGGACGTGCGCCACGAAAAGTCCGCCGCCATCGCGGTCTGCTGCATTTGCCGCCAGACGTCGGGCTGGGTGTAGTAGACCTCCAGCGCGCGGTCGATGGCCCACTGCAGCCCTGTGTGGGTGTCGTGCTCGTAGGTAAAGCCGGTGGCAGTCTTTTCGGCCACGGTGCGGTTGGTCGCCGGCACCACCGAGTCAAACAGGCCGCCGACGGCGCGCACGATGGGCAAGGTCCCGTAGCGCATCGCGTACATCTGCGTGAGGCCACACGGCTCGTAGCGCGATGGCATGACGATGCAGTCCGCGCCCGCCTGCAGCACGTGGGCCAAGTCAGGCTCAAAGCCAATCCGCACCCGCACGTGGTTGGGAAACTGGTTTTCCAGCGCCTGATAGCGATCCTCGAGTGGCGGTTCGCCTTTGCCGAGCAGGATCACGCGCACCGACCGGTTGGCCAGGTAGGGCACCAGATCGGCAAGCAGGTCCAGGCCTTTCTGTTTCGACAGCCGCGACACCACGCCCAACACCGGATGGCGGTCGGCCCCATCCATCTTGGCCATCGCCAGCACGGTACGGCGGCAGCCCTCTTTGCCCGCCATGTCCTTGGCGGAGAACTTGTGGCTCAGGTACTTGTCTTTGGCGGGATTCCACAGGTCGGTGTCGATGCCGTTCAGGATGCCAAACAGCCGGCGGCCGTGGTGGTTCAGCACGCCGTCCAGGCGCTCGCCGAACTCGGGGGTGCGGATTTCTTCGGCGTAGCGCGGGCTGACGGTAGTAATCGCGTCGGCGGCGGCGATGCCGCCCTTGAGCCAGTTCAGGTGGCCGTAGAACTCCAGGCGTTCGGGGTGCAGGAAGCTGGTGTCCAGGCCGATCGTCGCCAACTCGTGGACCGGAAAGAGCCCCTGATACGCGAGGTTGTGGATCGTAACCACCGACGCAGTGCGCGGCAGCAGGCGCCGGTACGGCCCTTCAAGGTAGAGCGGCAGCAGCGAAGCGTGCCAGTCGTGCGCGTGCACGATGTCGGGGTGACCGCCTAGCAGGCGATGAGCGGTATTGAGCACAGCCCGCGCAAACGTCGAATAGCGCGCCGCGTCGTCGCTGTGACCGTAGATGCCGTCGCGGTCGAAAAGCACCGGACAGTCCACGGCGTAGGTGCTGACGGTGCCGTGCTCCGGGCGCACGGCTTCGAACTTGCCGCTGGTTAGCGCCACCTGCCGTGGTTCATCGGCAATGCGAAAGACGCGCGCATCGACGCGATGGCCGCCCATCCACACGTGCGAAACGGCGCCGGTATCGACCAGCCGAGCACCGCGCGCGCCGACGGTCTGGCGAACTTGACGGTACAGCGGCACATACACCGCAACGTCGTGGCCCAGCGCGGCCAGTGCCTTGGGCAGCGCGGCCGCGACCTCGCCGAGTCCACCAGTAGAGACCCACGGCGTCAGTTCGGCCGCCGCAAACGCGATGCGCATGCAATCCTCTCAAATCTGGGAACGAAGATTAGGGCCTGGCGGGGCCCCGGCTAGCGGATGGCGTCGTTGCTGTGCCGCGTCGAGCGCACGAACAAGCCCTTGGCAGCGGCGATAGTCTCAGCGGTGCTCGGGTCCTGCTCCAGCATCGACACCATGTCCTGGGCAATCTCGATCGGGCCTTCTTTGGGGACCAGCGTGCCTTTGGGCAGGATGACGATTCCCTTGTCGGTCACGAATGGAAAGCGCTTCTTGTCCGCCTCTGGGTCAAAGCCAATCGTGGTGCCTTCGCTGATGACCACGTTGGTGTCGGCGAGTACATTCTTGACCCAGCAGTGGCGCCCGACGCGGTCGCGGCCGCAGAACACGCTGTTTTCGATGCTGGCGAAACGGTGAAAGTAGCAGTCGAGCCCGGCGATGGTGCCGACCAGCATGGCGCCCGACACGATGGTGCCCTCGCACACCAGTGAATCGACCACCTGACCGAACTCGCGCTGCTTGCCGGCGAGTACGAACTTGGCAGGCGGCAACTGCGACGGCACGCTGCGTATCGGCCACTTGCGGTTGTACAGGTTGAAGGCGGGCAGCACCGCGCGCAGGTCCATGGTGGCTTCAAAGTAACTGTCGATGGTGCCGACGTCGCGCCAGTACGGCTTGGCGTCCGCGCTCTCGCCCGGCACTTTGTTGGTCGCAAAGTCGTAGGTGAATACCCGCGCGCCGGCTTTGACCATCTGCGGGATGATGTCCTTGCCGAAGTCGTGGCTGCTATCGGTGCGCGCTGCATCGATAACCAGCACCTCTTCGAGCACTTTGCGCTTGAAGAAGTAGTTGCCCATCGACACCAGACAACTGTCTGGCTGGCCAGGAATCGTCGCGGGGTTGGTCTTGGGCTTTTCTTGAAAACCGGTGATGCGCCCGGCCGCGTCGACCTGGATGACGCCAAAGTGGTGCGCCTCTTCTTTGGGCACCGGAAACGCCGCGACGGTCAAATCGGCGTCCAACGCGACGTGGTGGGCCTCCATCTGGTCCACGGCAATCTTGTAGATGTGGTCGCCGCCGAACACCGCCACGTGCTCAGCATGGTCATCGTGGATAAGATTGAGGTTCTGGTACACCGAATCGGCCGTGCCGACGTACCAATGCTCACCGCGGCGCATCTGCGCGGGCACAGGCTCGATGAACTGATCGGGCAGGATGCCGCCCAAGTTCCAGGTTAGATTCAAGTGGCGAATCAGCGACGACGCCATGTACTGGGTCAGCACGTGGATGCGGTAGTAGCCAGAGTTGACGAAGTTCGACAGCACGAAGTCGATGATGCGATAGCGGCCGCCAAACGGGACCGCAGGCTTGGCGCGGTGCGAGGTCAGCGGGGCTAGCCGCGTGCCTTTGCCGCCGGCCATGATCATCACAAGCGTGCGTGCCATCGTCGTCCTCAAGCTACGGCCGCCAGCCGCGGCAGCGAGTGTGGCGCAAAGCGGGGCAGGTGTCGAACAAACGGAATGCCGCGGGCCGAAACGGTTCCGGACAATCAGTGGCCACTCACCCATGGCCGTATGGCCGGCGGGTCGCGCGTCGGTTTTCACGCCGTCGCCCGCCGGCTATGCTGACGCGCACCGCACCGGCCGCAGGGCACGGGTCGCGGCGCCGGAGGCCCTGATGCGCACGCTGACGCTGCTGCCGTGCCAGGACGACAGCGACGCTGCCGCGCGGTGCAAGCGCGAGCTGGGTTTGGACCGCGAATTGCTGGCGCTTTTGGGCCGATCGGCAGTGACGGCCGTGGCCGAGGGCGGTTATCCGGGCCCCGACGGCAGCTGGGTCGACTGGCGCGCCGCGGTGCAGGCCGCTATCGCCAGCAAGGACAGCCTCGCGCCAGATGCTCCGCTGCGCAAGGCGCCGCCCGTCACCTTCACCACCACGCGCGTGCAAGTGTGCAACGAGTCGACCATGGCGGCCGCGCGGCGCTTGCAAGAGCAGTATCCGCGGGTGCTGGCGCTCAATTTTGCCAATGGCGTCAACCCGGGCGGCGGGTTCTTGCACGGGGCGCGGGCTCAAGAAGAGGCGCTGTGCCGCTCGTCGGCCCTGTACGCGACGCTGGAAGGCGATCCGATGTACGCAGCGCACCGGGCGCGGCCGCGGCACGACTCGACGCCATGGGCCATCTACTCGCCCGATGTGCCGTTTTTCCGTACCGACGAAGGCACGCCGCTGGTGGAGCCGTGGTTGCTGAGCGTGGTTACCTGCGCGGCACCGGTGGTGCCAGAAGTTCCCAAAGCCGAAGCCGCGGACCTGCTGGCCGAGCGAATACGGCGCGTGCTCGCCGTCGCCCACGCGTACGGGCACACCGCGCTCGTGCTAGGTGCTTGGGGCTGTGGCGCGTTCCGCAACGACCCACAGCGTGCGGCCAGGGATTTTCGCACGGCGCTCGAGGGCGAGTTCAGTGGCGCTTTCGCCCACGTCGTGTTTGCGATCGCCGACTGGTCGACTGAGCGCAAGTACTTGGGGCCTTTTCGCAATACTTTTGACGCCTAGCGCGCCACGCGGCGCTATCCGCCGCCCGGCAGCCACTGCTGCATCGGCACCCAGCCACCGAGCCGGCCTAGCTTTGCGGCGTGTAGCAGCCGGCAGTCCCGCGCCGCCAAGATCTCAGGCCAGCGCTGCTGCCACACCACATCGAAGTCGGCCGCGCTGTGGCACTCTCGCCAGATCGACTGGCAATGGCGCGTCAGGTCATTCTCGAAAAAGCGCGCCAGCGAGTCTGGCGCTGCGGGACCCGGACACCGCGACAGCGCAGCGCGTATAGGTCCGCATAGTTTTTCGACATCAGCAGCCGGAATTCGGTGTTGTGGCAGACAGTGCAGCGTCAGGTCGTGACCCGGCACCACAGACAACGCGTGCAGTGCGCCGCGCACGCCAGGCAGGGCGCGCGCCCCCAGCCGCCACAGTTGCGGGCCAATCGCGCGACCAATCGCCGGCCGCGGCACGTTGATGAGCGCTTGGCCCTGGCACATGGCGTGCAGCCAGGGCCGCTCCCAAGCCACGAACCAGTTGTTCGGCTGCAGCACCGGCGCAAACGCGGGCGGCCGCCCCAGCGTCTGCTGCACCAGCGCGCAAAAACTCGCCGGTGTCGGAACCGTATCGAGCAGACCAGCGGCGTCTACGCCAAAACCCAACGCGGCCACCCACATCGGCAGTACCGCACCATCGCCAAGGCCTTCGCCAAGGCGCAACAGCAGGTGCAAATCCGAACGCAATTCCTGAGGCAGTTGTGGCACGCTGAGCAGCAACGCAGGGCCAGGGTCATCCTGTCGCCACCAGCGCGGCGCATGGCCTGTGCGGTCGGCGACGAGCTGGGCCCACTGGGCCAGCAGGGGCCATTGCTCGGCGGCATCGCTGCCCAGTTCGCGCGACAGACCTGCCGCTTGGGCAAGAGTCAGCGCCTCGCGGCGTGGCTGGCGTTGCTCGATCGGCCAGTGTGCGCCCGCGGCCTCAAGGCGAACGGCCAATTCGCGACACCAGTCGTGCACGGTGCGCGCGGCCGAGACCTCGGTCCCGATTGGCAATTCGCCGTGGACGATCGCAACACCCCTCGGATCAGCGACTGCGGCCTCGACTGTCGCTCGGAACGGTGTAGGGCCCTCGACCACCACCGTCAGGCGGCGCTGCCCTGCCCCGCCCGCTACGGCCGTGACGGGCAACGTGGCGCGATCGGCCAGGAAGGCGCGCAACTGGATCGCCGTCAGCTCAAAGCCGGCCGTCTCGGTGAGTTCGGAGTTTGTCGGCTGGGGCGCGGACACCATGGCAAGAGCCTACGCGGGCGGCATTACGGCGTCGATGGCCCGGAGTTGGCAGCGCAGGGGCTCCGTCCCTGCCGCCAGCCGGCCTTTTGTGGCAAACTGTGAGCCCCACGCCCCCAGGAGGCTCCATGTCGCGCATTCTGCCAGTCTTTTTCGCCGCTTTGGCCTTGATCGCTGCCGCGACGGCCCACGCCGAACCGATCCAACTGGCGGCGCAAGGCCGCCTGACTTCTGCGGGCGGCAGCCCGGTTGCTGATGGTGGGTACGCGCTAGGCGTAGCCATCTACGACGTGCAGGCCGGCGGGGCGCCGCTGTGGAACGAGGCCTTTCTGTCGGTGCCGGTCCAGGGTGGCGTGTTTGCCGTCACGCTGGGCGGGGCGCTGAGCAAGCTCGACAGTGGCGTGCTGGCAAGCGGCAAAACGGCGTGGATCGGCGTCACCGTCGGCGCCGACCCTGAGTTGCCGCGCCAGCCGCTATTGCGCGTGCCCTCCGCAGTGCACGCCATGATCGCAGCGCAAGCAGGCGACCTGCAGTGCACGGGGTGCGTCGGCAGTGACGACATCGCCAAAGCCGCGATCACCGGCGAGAAGATCGCCAAAGGCGCCGTCGACGCCAGCCATGTCAGCTTTGCGTGGGCTGGCGCGGAGAGTGCCGGCGGCGCCGCGACCTTCGCGCTGGGGGCCAATACCGCCAAGCTCGCCGACGCCGCCAAGAATGCGGAGAACGCCGCCTTTGCCGACGAAGCTGCCAGCGCCAAGAGCGTGCAGTGTACCGGCTGCATCACCGCCAAGCACCTGCACGACAAGGTGGCCGAGGACCTGGTGGCCGGCGGCAAGCTGGCCAAGGTCGCGACCAGCGGCAAGTACGCGGACTTGCAGGGTGGCCCTGATCTCAGCGGCTACGGCGCGCTTGCCGCGGCCAACAAGTGGACGCAACCCCAGGAGCTTGCGGCGGGTGGCAGCCTGGATGCGGCGCTGAATTTCAACGCCAACGAGGCCAAGCTACTGCGCCTGCAAAACGTCGACAAAGACCCAATCGCGTGCGACAGCAAAGCAATCGGCGTGGTGTACTACAACACCGCAACGTCTTCGCTGATGGTGTGCAACGGCAAGCAATTCGCCGCGTTCGCCTATGCGATTGCCGTCGGCAGCGATCAGAAAGCGCCGGGCCAGTCGTGCCTCGACGTCCAGAGCAAGGCCGGCGCCAAGACCGACGGCTTGTACTGGATCGACCCCAACGGCGGCAGCAACGCCGACGCCTTCCAGGCCTACTGCGACATGACCAAGGACGGCGGCGGCTGGACGCGCGTGATGTCGGCCAAATGGAAGTTCTTCTTTGGCGACACCAACTGGAATTCGCACAACCAGTCGGCGCCGATGGACCCCAACTACTCGATTCTCAACCACCGGGATTACTTCAAGAAAGATAAGACCTACACCTTCCGCTTGCAGGTCGGTCAGACCGGCGACTGGACCCACCCGGCCATCGACCACTTCACGGTCTGGACCCAGGACCACGATCCCTTCACTGCGGCGTCCAACGGCTCGGATTTCAAGCACATCGCCGGGACGCTCAGTTCGACGTGTGGCAACTTCAATGGGTTGCACAACAAGTACACCACCTACAGCTACACTTGCGATCCGGACACCAGCGACGCGGACGGTTGCTGGTGGATGCAGATCGTGCCGAAGAAGGACTACAACAACAGCGGCTACCTGGAAGGTTGGGGCGGCAGCGGCAACTATCACAACTGGCAAGTGTTGTGGATTCGCTAGGCTAATCGAACCGTCCTGCCCACCAAGGAACCCCATGAAAACCGGGATTTGGATTGCGCTGTGCGCGGTGTGCGCGGCTTGCGTTGGCGGGGGCGCTTCGGGTCCGGCTGCGGGCGGAGCCGCCCAGACCGGCGCCCAGGATAGCGCGGCGGCCTCCGCAGACGGTGCAGCCGTCACGGACACCACGGCCACCGGTGACACCACGGTGCAAGACGGCGGCGTTGCGCCGGATGGACCTGCTGTTGACGAGAGCGATACCGCGGCCGCAGATGTAGCGGGCGTAGACGCAGACGACGCTGCTGCCGAAATCGCCAAGCCGGTCGCCAAGCCCACCCTTGCGTTCACGTCGCCCAAGCCGGGGGCCAAGTTTGCGGTCGGGGCCACGGTCGACATTGCGCTGCAGGGTACCGTGGACCCGGTTGCGGTAACCAAGGCCAGCCTGGCCTGCAGCATCGACGGCAAAGAGGGCCTGTGCGCGGGTCTAGGCCTTACCTTTGGCGGCGGCGATCCGATCCCGGTGACCGTCCAACTGGCGGTCGTCGCCGAATTGCCGGGCGCACATTCGCTGACGGCGGCACTCGATGATGGGCTGGGGGGCGTCGCCAAAGCCGAATTGACGTTTACCGTCAATGGCAAGCCGAGTGCCCCGGGAATGGACCTGCAGCCCAAAACGCCGACGGTGCTCGACGACATCGTGGCGGTACAGACCCAGGCGGCGGTCGACCCGGATGGTGACAAGCTGACGGTCAAGACCACCTGGCAAGTCAACGGCGCCGACAGCGGCGTCACTGGCGACACCTTTGGCAAAGGCAAGGCCAAAAAGGGCGACACCGTGACAGCCGTCGCCGTCGCCACGGACAGCGAAGGCAACGCCAGCGAACCAGGCAAGGCGGAGGTCAAGATCGCCAACGCGGCGCCCGGCAAAGCCTCCGTGGCCGTCGGCGCTGCCAAGGCGGGATTCAAAGACAAACTCTCGGCAAAGATCGTCGTTGCGGCGACGGACCCGGATGGCGACGAGTTGGCCTACACGTACAGTTGGACAGTAGACGGCCAGGTGCTCGCCGGCCAGACAGCGCCTACGCTGGATCTAGCGACCGCCACCTGGCCGGCTGGCCAGCCCAAAAACGGCGCCGTCGTTCAGATTGGCTGCACGGTCAGCGACGGCGGCGCCACTACGCCGTGCGCGACCACGGGGGCTGGCGCGGTCTTGCAAGACGGCGACCCCTGTGGCGCGACACCCGCACCGTGCGCGACAGATGCCAGCTGCGCCAACGCCGACGGCAAGGCGGTCTGCACCTGCAAGCCGGGGTTCGTCGGCGACGGCAAGGCGTGCGTGGACACCGACGAATGCAAGGCCAGCACCGGGACATGCGACAAGAACGCGGTCTGCGCCAACACACCGGGCTCCTTCACGTGTACGTGTGCCAAGGGCTATTCGGGCGACGGCAAGCTGTGCAGCGACGTCGATGAGTGCAAAGCCAGCCCGCCGCCCTGCGACAAGAATGCGATCTGCACCAACAGCCCAGGGACGTTTGGGTGTGCGTGCAACAAGGGCTTCACGGGCGACGGCAAGCTGTGCAGCGACGTCAACGAGTGCGCGACCAACAACGGTGGCTGCGGCGACCCCGCGGTGTTTGCGTGCGTGGATCAGCCGGCCGGCGCGACGCCCGTTTGCGGACAGCCCAAAGGCCCGAACTTGAACGAGGGCGATCTGATTGTGACCGAGATCATGGCCAACCCGGCCAAGGTGGCGGACGAAGTTGGCGAGTGGGTCGAGATCCGCAATACCACCGCGCAGTCGATCGCGCTAGCGGGTATTGTGGTTCGCTCCGGGCTGACGCAACAGTATGTGATCACGGGCAGCGCGACGCTGGGGGCCGGTCAGTTCTTGGTCATCGGCGCGAGCGCGGATGGCGCGCAAAACGGCGGTATCCCTGTTGGGCTGTCGTGGGCCGTGACGCCAGTCGCTGGCCAGATCAGCCTGGCCAACAACGCCGACGACGTGTGGCTGACCAGCAACGGCAAGACGCTCGACAAGGTGGCCTACGACATCGCCAAGGGCTGGCCCAACGTCAACGGCGCGTCGATGCAGTTGACCGCGACCAAGCTGACGGCGCTCGCCAACGACACCCCAGACAACTGGTGCGCCAGCGCGGCCGCCTTTGCGACAGGCTCTGACAAAGCCTCGCCGACCAAGGCCAACGCCACCTGCCCGCTCGACGCCGACAAAGACGGCATTGACGACCCGGTCGACAACTGCCCGAGCATCGCCAACGTCGACCAGAAGGACGGCGACGGCGACAAGAAAGGCGACCTCTGCGACAACTGCGTGGCGGTGATCAACGCGGATCAAGGCGATGCGGATGACGACAAGATCGGCGACAAGTGCGACAACTGCCCCGCGACAGCCAACGCGGATCAGAAGGACGGCGACGGCGACAAGATCGGCGACGCCTGCGACCCGAACCCTGGCCCGGTGTGCGGCAATTCCACCATCGAACCGCCCGAGACCTGCGACGATGGCAACCAGAAGCCGGGCGACGGCTGCGGCGCCGACTGCAAGAAGGAAGTCGTAGGCGGCTCCGTCTCTGTGGGCGACCTGGTGGTCAGCGAAATCATGGCCAACGGCAACGGCGGCAACGGCGACCTCGGCGAGTGGTTCGAGATCAGCAATGTCTCCAACAAAAACCTGGACTTGAATGGCCTGTCGATCACCGGCAAGAGCAGCGACACGCCGATCGTCGTCAGCGTCAGCATCCCGATCAAGCCCGGCCAGGCACTGGTGTTCGCGCCTTCGAGCGACGTGACCAAGAATGGCGGCCACACGCCCGCCGTGACCTACACGCAAAGCAAGTTCCCGCTCGCCAACGACGCCGACACCATCACCATCAACCTGGGCACCACGGTCATCGACACCGTGAGCTACGACACCAGCAGCGCCGGCAAATGGCCCTTCGTCACTGCCGGCAAGGCGCTACAGCTGTCCGCCAGCAAGCTCGACGCCGGTGCGAACGACGCCAAAGACAACTGGTGCTACGCCGGCAAGACTTTTGGCGGCTTGGGCGACCTCGGCTCGCCATCGGCACCCAACGCGGTCTGCGCGCCGCCACCGGTATCCAAGCCGGCAAGCGTCTGGCAATGGCTTGGGTGGTTCTGGGCGTGGTTTGCCGGGTGACGGTCGGTCGAATGAAGCGGTCAGCCTCCGAATCTTGCAGCCCTGAGCGTATCTGAGCTGCGCTCAACCCAAATCGGTAGTGCTGCTGCCGGCAGCTTCGTTGTCCTGCTGCCTGTGCTAGCCTCTGCCGATGCGCTACCGCCGCGCCGCGTTTCTGGCTTCTGTCTTTCTGCTGACCCCGGCAGCGGTGTTGGTCGTCGTCGGCGTGCTGGTGCTGGTGTACCAGCGCGAAGGCCTCGACATCGCCTTCGGCGTGCTGATCTTGACGTTGTGCGCGTTGCTGCTGGCCGGCACCGGCGTGCTGGTGGTGACGTTCAAGCGCTCGGCAGATCTGTCGCGCCTGCAAGCCGACTTCTTGAGCAAGGTCAGCCACGACTTTCGCACGCCGCTGACCAGCATCCGCATGTTCGTCGAGACGCTGCGCGAGGGTCGCATGCAGGACAGCGCCCAAACGGAGCGGGTGCTGGCGCTGCTCGGACAGGAGACTGAGCGCCTGTCGACCATGATCGATCGCCTGCTGGACTTTGCACGCCTCGAAGCCGGCAAGATGCGCTACGACCGCGGCGCAGTGGAGCCAGAGGCCATCGTGCGGCCGGTAATTGCGCGCTTTGAGCCGCGCATGCACGGTCAGTCCACGGAACTGACGTGCGAGGTAGAGCCGTCGCTGCCAAAGGTCGATGTCGACCTCGACGCGCTGCAAGAGGTGGTGCAGAACCTGCTCGACAACGCGTTCAAGTACACCCAGGTTCCCAAGAAGATCGCAGTGCAGGTACGGCGGGCACAGCGCGCGTTGCCGCAGATGGGCGCCGAAGAAATCGAGATCGCGGTCAGCGACAACGGCCCAGGCATTGCCCGCAGCGAACATCGGCGGATTTTCGAACAGTTCTACCGGGTGGACGACCGCCTTGCGCGAGCAACCGAGGGATCCGGCCTCGGCCTGGCCATCTCGCAGCTCATTGTGCACGCCCACGGCGGGCGCATTCGGGTCGAGAGCGCGCCGGCGCATGGCGCGACATTCGTGGTCACGCTGCCGGCGGTCGGCAGTGGTCCGGCCTGAGGCAGCGACACGGTTTCGCGGGTTGCGCGCCAGAAACAACGCCACAGCCAGAAATTGCACCCCTGCTTGCGCGCCGCTACCATGCCGATGGCGGGCCATTTCGCTTCGCAGGTTGTCCCCATGACTACCCACCCTCGAACTCGCCAGCGCTGGGCGTTGGCGCTGTTGCTAGCCCTCGCTCAGTTGATTGCCGCGGTAGCGCTGGCCGCTGGACCGGTGTTCGTCAACACCCGCTACGCCAAGCTGCGGTCGGGCAAGACCAGTTCGTCGCCAGAGGTGGCCAAGCTGACCTATGGGCAGCAACTGACGGTGGTCAGCGAAGAGACGTCGTTCGTGCAAGTCACGACCGCTGCGGGGCAAACTGGCTGGATCGCCCGCCAGTGGGTCGTCACAACTGCCCCGGCCAAAGCAGGTCTCGCCGAGTCACTGGGCGCCGCGGCGCGCGGTGGCGGCGGTTCAGGCGTGGCCTACACGGCCGGTGCCCGCGGTCTGGCGCCCGAAGCCGAGTCCTACGCCGCCGGCAAAGCCGACATGGGGCAAGCGGTCGCCGACGTCAAAGACATGGAGCGGTACAGCGTTCCCGAACCGAAAGTTGAGGCGTTTCTCAAAGACGGCCGGCTTGGCGAATTCGCCGACCAGCGCACTGCGCGAGGCCTGCGCCCGCTCAGGGAACCGCTGGCATGCGCTGTCGCAGGTCGCCCCATCTGCTTTCTGCGGGGCATTCGATGAGCGCCCGTATCGTCGCGGTAGCGATGTGCACAGCGTGGTTGCTGCCCGCGTGCGAATTCGTCAATGTGCACCAGTTGGTTGAAGGCGGCTTGAAGGCCGGCGCTGCGCAACTGCCGGTGGGGCCAAAAGAAGAGATCGCCTATGGCGGCGCGGTCGCCGTGCAGGTCGTCGCGCGCTACGGCGGCCTCGACAAGACGCCTGAGCTGGTCGAGTACGTCAACCTGGTGGGCGAGGCGCTGGCCATCCACTCGCCGCGGCCAGAGCTGCCGTACCACTTCGCCATCCTCAACACCGACGAAGTCAACGCGGTGTCGGCGCCGGGCGGCTACGTGTTCATCACCCGCGGAGCGCTCAAGGCCTGTCGCAGTGAGGCCGAGCTTGCCGGGATCCTGGCCCACGAGATCGCGCACATCGCCGCGGGCCACGCCGTCAAGATCCTGCAAAACCTCAAAAGCAAACAGGCGCTGGCCGACTCGACCGGCTGGAAGTCGCAGGCCGTGTTTGGGCAAATCGTCGATGGCTTTCTGGACGACTACATGACCAAGGGTCTGCCGCAGGACGACGAATTCGAAGCCGACCGCATCGGCACCGCGATCCTGGCGCGGGTGGGCTGGGCACCGGATGGCCTGCGCAGTTTGCTGTCACGTCTGGCCAGCGGCCGCACTGCCGCGAGCAAGGACCGCTTCTACGGCACGCACCCCGACACCGGCGCCCGGGTCAGCCGCATCGATGCGCTGTTGCCGGCGTACAAAGACAAGGACGGCGTGACGCTAGAGCTGCGCTTTCGCGATCGCACGGCGGTGCTCAGCAAGCGTGTCGGTCACGCGCACTGAGTCCCCAAAGCAGACCGCGCGACAATCCCGCGACAATCGCCCGCGCGCGGCACGCCCAGCCGACCGTTTTCGCCGGATCGCCATGGACCTCAGCGCCGACCGCCGCATTCGCCGGCTGACCGTGCCCATCCTGCGCCGCTTTGCCGCTTTGCGCTGGCGGCGCGCGCCACAATTGCAAGCCAGGACCATCGCTACACTGGCTGAACGCGCCACCGAATTGCTAGCCCGGGGCCAGATGCCGATGTTCAGCGGCTACCACCCGCGGCCGGGCTTGCTGGCCGACGCCCCGGACGAGGCGCTGCGAGCAGACGCGAAGTCGCCGCAGTGGGCGGCTGCGCTCAAGGCGTGTGCTCGGGCTGAAATGCAAGGAGTTCCCGCCGATTCGCCGGAGTCGCCCGCCGATGCGCTCAAGCTGCTGGCTGGCGACGCCGTGGGGCAATTCGAGCGCGGGCCGCAGGTTGCGGGCTTGCTTGCTGGTTGACGGCCGTGCCGATCGGTTCACAATCGGGCCGCCGATGCTTCGGCCCCGTGGGGCAATAGGATGACTGCTGGTCGCTTCGCAACGGGCCTGGGAATGTGGGCAGCGCTCGCCTTGACGTCGAGCACGGCTTTTGCGGACCCGCCGCCAGCTGGCGACGCACCGCCGCTCGCCGAGCCAACGGCGCCCGGAACACCGCCGCCGCCGCTTGTCGGCCCAGAAGCTCCGCCGCCCACAGAACTCGCTGAGGAACGCTGGGCCAAGACGGGTCGCATTGGCGTAATGGGCGGTCTATTCGGTCCTGCCGGCGCATTGGTGGGCGCAGTCGGGTATCAGTTGAGTCCGCTCATCGAGGTCCAGGCGGGTTTGACTGGCAGCGGCGCCAGTGCAAGCCAGTCCAACTCGACGGCTACGGCGACCTCAAGCGCCAGCCTGACGACCGGGTTCTTTCGCGGCCGCGGCTGGCTCGGCCGGCGGCACGTAGCACTCTTTGAGCTGGGCGGCGGTGTGACCAAGTCGGCGCTGACCGCCGACGGCACCGGCAAGTCGCAAAGCGGCGCCACCACCGCCACACTGCACTACGAACGCACCGGCTCGATTCCAATGGCTTTTTTTTGGCGGCGGCTATGGATATCGCACCGACATCGGCTTTCGCGTCAGCGTGGTCATGGGCTGGATTCAATACGTCGGCGCCCAGTCCAATTCGTTGGTAACGACCACTGGCGCGTTCGACGAGGCCGACCGGGCCGATATCAAACGGCAACTCGACGCGGAATCGGACGAGCTGCACAAGTCAAAGCCCTACTTCGAAGGCTCGGTGAGCTGGTACTTTTGACCGCAGGCAACCCATGGCCTGGACCCACGCCGAAACTGCCTGGCGCGACGCCCTTTTTGGCGCCATGCTGCCCCGTAGCGCAGGCATTGCGGGTCGGCCGGGCTTCGCCGACTTGGATCTGACGGCGTTCTGGCCGCGATTTGACGCCGCGGCACCGTGGACGCTGCGCTGGGGTCTGCGGGCGTCGGTGTGGCTGCTGACCTGGCTGCCGGGGCCGCTCGGGTTCGGCTGGCGGCCGGTGTCTCGCTTGCCGTCCGATGCCAAAGACCGCTACGTTGCAGGGCTGTTGGAGAGCGACCGCTGGTTGCTTCGACAGCTGGCCGACACCGCAAAGATCGTACTCTGCTTTGCCTACTTCCAGGACGAGGCCATACGACGCCGGCTCGACGTGGCGCCGCCATGAACGTGCTCGACGGCCGCCGTGCCAGCCGCGCAGTCGAACGGTCGGCCGATGTGGTCATCGTCGGCAGCGGTCCGGCGGGTGCGGCTGCAGCGCGGACGCTGGCGCGCGGCGGCATGCGGGTGGTAGTGGTCGAGGCCGGCCACTTGCACCCGCCAGCGTCGTTTGCGCCCGACGCGTTCGCTGCGATGGCCGCGCTCTACCGCGACATGGGTGCGACGGTCACCATGGGGCGCGCCCCGATGCCCTACCTGCAAGGGGTCGCGGTCGGCGGCACTTCGGTCGTCAACGGCGCCATCTCCTGGCGCTTGCCACGCGATGTGCACGCGGACTGGGTGGCCCGCGACCCCGCGCTCGGCGAAGCCTGGCCTTGGCAAGAGCTAGAGGCCATCACCGACGCCCTCCAACGCGACTTGCGCATCGCGCCGACCGACGCGGCAATTGCGGGACGCAAGAACGAGCTGATGGCCGTTGGCGCCGACGCCTTGGGCCTCGAACACCGTCCCATCGCGCGCAACGTCGCCGGCTGCCAGGGTTCGGGGCGCTGCCTGCAAGGCTGCCCGCATGGCGCCAAGCAGTCGATGGAGCGCACGCTGTTGCCAGAGGCGTGCAGCCACGGCGCGGAAATTCTGGCTGGCTGCGAGATCGACACCTTGGACATCGCGCGCGGTCGCGCCGTCGGCGTGCGGGGGACCACGGCCGCAGGAGCACAGGTGCTGGTGCGCGCACCGCGGGTGGTGCTCGCCTGCAGTGCCATCCAGACGCCGCTGCTGCTGCTGCGCAATGGCCTGGACCGCGGCCCGGTTGGTGAGGGCTTCCAGTGCCACCCGGGTGGCGCGGTGGCGGGCCGCTTTGCCGAGCCCGTGCGCATGTGGACGGGCGCGACCCAGGGCCACGAGGTCATCGGCCTGCGCCACCTGGGCCTCAAGTTCGAGGTCCTGGGCTTTGACTACACGATTCTGGCGTCGCGCCTGCCAGGCTTGGGGCGCGCTTGGGGCCAGCACTTGGACGACCTCGCCCATTTCGTCGACTGGGGCGTGGCGGTCAAGGCACAAGCGCGCGGACGCGTTCGGCCGCTTGGGCGCAAAGGCGCACGGGTCGACTATGACCTGCTGCCCGACGATGTGCGCAAGCTGCGGCAGGGGATTGCTGTGCTTGGTCGGATGCTGCTGGCTGCGGGTGCGCAGTGGGTGGTGCCGGGCATGGACGGTTTCGACGGGCAGGTCACTGATCCACGGAGGCTGGACGCCCTGGAAACCAGCGGGCCGCTCGACGCCAGGGCCCACCCTATGGCGGCGACGCACCTGTTTGGCACCTGCCGCGCGGGTTCGGACCCGCAAACGAGCGTGGTCGGTCTGGACTTGCGGCACCGCGCGGTCGCCGGCCTGTTCGTGGTCGATTCGAGCGTGTTTCCGTCCAATACCGGCGTCAATCCGCAGACTTCGATTTTGGCGCTGGCGACGCTGGCAGCGCGGCGGATGCTGCAGGCCTCATAGCTTTGCAGCCATAGCTCCTAACGCGACTACATTGCCAAGCAAGTCAATTTTGCCGCGCGATCCACGGTACTTGCACGCTTTAGTGCATTGGTTTACACTTCGTCACGCTGGCCACTTCCCCCACAACCACAGTTGTCCAGCGCTTGCGTTTTGCTGCCGTGGACGTCGCGATCTCGGATCGCGGGGGCCCTGGCCTGGGAGGTGTAGATGAACTGGTTGAAACGACCGCCAGACGTCGCGGCCTGGTCCGACGCAGACCTGGTTGCGGCCCACGCGGCTGCCCAAAAACACGTCCGCCGCCTGCGCACCTGGCTGCCGGTGGTGGTGCTGCTCATCATTGCCTGCTACGTGCTCGCCATCCGCTCGACATTCCAGAGCATCGACGGCGACAAGATGGGCGCGGCCATCGAAAAGCGGGTGTCCGGGCTGAACCCCAAGTTCCAAAAAGCCTTGCAGGACGTCGGCAACGACGCCGGCCCGGTGGTCAGCAAAGCCCTGGAAGTCGAATCCGCGCGCGCCATCGAGGCGTTCGGCCGCAAAGTCGACGGTGAAGTCGAGCGGATGCGCACGGACCTGCCGGACAAGATGCAGGGCCTGCTCAACGCGCGGCTGCGCGACCTGCGCTCTGCGCAACTGCACAAGCTGCAAATGGAGCTGCCGCAAGCCGTCACCGACACCGCCAAAGCGGAGCAACTGCTCGACGCGCTGTCCGCCGGCACGCACGAGTGGGCGCAGAGGCAGCTGGTCTCGACCTTTCAGAAGCACCTCGTCGAACTCGAGCGCCTGAAGAAAACCTTGCAGCGCCTGGCGACAGCGGATTTGGCGGCCATCGCCAAAGCCAACGGCGACGGCACGGCACTGCCAGCTGGCGCAACGCCAGGAGACGTAGTCGGCGTCAAGGCCGAAGGCCGCAGCATTTCGCCCGAGCAGATGCTGGCCATGTGGCTCGAAATCTTCGAAGAGGCCATCAACGGCCCCGAAGGCGAGACCATGCTCGACGAAGGTCCCGTGGGCAAGGGCGGCGCTCCCGCCAAAGCCGAGGGCAAGGAGGCAACCAAATGACCACCCAAGCCCAAACCGCCCGCGACTACCTGGTCGCCGACTATCAGGCCCTGCACGGCCAACGCAAACGCACCGTCATCATCGGCGCGCTGCTCGTCGTGCTGGTGTTTGGCTACATGACCTGGCTGCTGTCGGCCGTGCGCCACATCACCAAGCCGGACAACCTCGCCGATGCGCTGGCCGGCTACGTCGAGGTCAGCCTGCCGGACTGGAAGCGCAGCGCCAAGTCCGTGGTGCAGACCGAGGCCCCGCGGGTCGCCCGCTTCATGGGCGACACCGTGGTCCGCGAGCTGCCGCCGGTGCTGCGCCTGGCCATCGAGAACATGGTGCTCGAGTACACCAAGGACATCGCCGAGACGGCCACCAAGCAACTGAACCTGGTGTTCGCCGAGATGGTCACTGGCGCCCGCGAAGAGCTGGCGCAGGCGGCGCAGACCGGCAGTCAGCAGGAGCAGGCGCTGATCATGGCCAAGGCCCTGGATCGGCACATGCAGCAGGCGCTGGCCAAGAAAGAGGCGCGCAACGACCCGTTTGAAGAGACGGCGCTCGTCAAGCTCGAGAAGTCGCAGAAGGCGCTGGCGAGCCTCAATCAGCGGCTGGAGCACCTGCTGGATCCCAAGCAAGAGCCGACCACCCGCCGCGGAAAACTGGAACGCCGGTTCATCATGACGTTTTGGAAGTTCATGCAGCAGGAGAACCCGGACCTGCGGCAGAAGTAAACGAAGTCTCAGGCGAGCTCGGCTGTTGCGGGTAGTGTCGCAGCAGCCGGGCCAGCCTGGCGCCGGACTGGGGCAGATCCAGAGTCAGGGACAGCGCCCAGCGCAGGGTCAGGCTCAGGGTCAGGCTCGGTGTCAGGCTCAGGGTCGGGGTCAGGGTCAGTGTCAGTGTCAGACTGTCAGCCGACGCCACGGTCAGCTGCGAGAACAGTGAGGCCTACCCCTCGCTCACGCCCCACGCCTGCAAGCGCAACCCGCTGACGGTCAAGTCCATCTCCGTCAGCGCAAAGCCGGGCAACTGCGCAGGCATGCGCTCGCGAATGCCGACATCAATCAAAATCTCGGTCGGCTTGGCCAGATCTTCGCCGAGCTTGCACGCGATGTTGACCGCGTCGCCGAAATAGTCGTGGTCCTCAACGACAAGGATCTTGCCCCACGCGATGCCGATGCTGACGTGAACATCCTTTTCGTCGGGCGTGGCGATGTTCTGGGTCTCGAAAGCATCGCGCATTGCGCGCGCACACATCACGGCATCGAGCGCATCGGCAAACGTCGCAAACAGGTTGTCGGCCTCGAACTTGACGACCTGGCCGCGCCACTGCTGGACCAGCGGGCCAGAGGTCTTCTGCATCCGCCGCACCAACGCCAAGTAGTGCACGATGCCGAAGCGGCGGGTCAGGCGCGAAAACCCGCTCATATCGAGCACCAACACCGCGCGATCGCAGCCGTAGGTGCTCCAGATTTGCGCTTCGATGGCCTTGGCGTCGGCGCCTACCGCGGCGTCGTAGGTGTCGAGCAGGTCGTAGAGGTTCTGCATCATCGGGTCACCTCGCGGCGGGCCTTGGGTAGCGCCCTATTCGAACACCTGCCCCTTCTTGATGCGGCGACCGTAGTAGATTTCAAGCATTTCGCGCAAGAGACGCTTGCGCACCGTGTCCAATTCTTCGGCGTCGAGCGAGCCGGCATCGGTGCCGAAAACGTAGTTCTCGACCTGGAATTCGCGGCGCAACATCTTGGTGTGAAAGATGTTCTC
>SXRM01000320.1 GCA_005792545.1 Pseudomonadota bacterium
CTGCCTGATCGCCGCGCAACACCGCAGTCCGCCCAACGACGACAGCACACCGACACAGAGCGCCCTACCCGGATCGGCAATTCCACGGGCAAGGTGCGCCTGCACACGGGCAAACAGCCCAGGGCGCCACCCACAAGGCGCCTCAAGGCCCCGAGCGGCCAGGACTTTCGATCACGTCTTCCGCCCCCACACGCCCGATTTGACGTGCACCAGCCCCCCCCGCTAGGCTATCGATCAATGGCAATCGATCGATTGCCCGAAGGACCCCATGCGCCACGTTTCGGCAACCGACGCACGCATCCACCTTGGTGAATTGCTGACAGCCGTCGCCAAGCATGGCGAGACCATTGTCATCGAGCAGCGCGGTGTCGCTGTTGCCGAGCTGCGCAGGCCAGATGCAGCGACCGCCAAGCGGTCCGACGCCAATCTGGTGGCAGAACCGTGGCAAGCCTGGTGGCAGCTGTCTGCCACCGATGGCGACGCCGCCGACTACCGCACGCTGCTCGAAGAGAGCTATGACCGCTAGAGTACGTTGGTATTTTGACACGGGTCTGTGGGTCACCCCGCTGCTCGGGAACCAGCCGGCTGCCGCCATCGCTGCGTGCATGGATTGGCAGCGCCGATGCGCGACGGCGGAGGTCACCGCTGTCGCCTCAACATTGACGTGGGATGAGGTGACCTTCGTCGCCGGACGTCGGCGCGGCCTGCCGTTCGACTTCGCCGCAGCTGCGCGGGCGGGCCAGCTGTGGCGCGCACTGCCCAACCTGGAAGTGGTGGCAGTTGATGCTGACCTACTGCAGCTCGGGCAGACCCTGCTGGAGCGGCACCGACTCAAACCACGCGATTGCATGCACGCCGCTGCCGCGCTGGTTCATGCCGAAGGGCGACTGCTGACCTTGGATGGCGACTTTCCCGATCGCATGGAGATCGCTGGTTTTCCGCCATTGCAGACCAGACGTCTGGCGAGTTGACAAGGGCGCCAGGCCGGGGCGAAGTCAAGGTCACCACGGGATACGGCACCCGCGCCAACCCCGGCCCCGCAAACCTGGCCCGACGGCCAGCAGCAGCGCCTTGCGGTTTGACACGCGCCGCGCCGAACCCCAGCATGACCGCGCGCCGCCTGTGTCGGCCGTCACTCGCCGTGCCCTTGCGCTTTGAACCCGAGCTAGCGGCCCATCGCGCAATCACCACCCGATTGGCCAGGTCGGCGCGGGCACTGGTGGCCACAGCGAGCCTTGCATCGGCCCTTTGCGCCTCACCCGCGGCAGCCTGGCAGCAATACAAGACCAGCGTGGGAAAACCCATGCGCTGGCCGGCCGTTGCGCTGGCCGCGCCGCTCACCTACACGGTCGACGAGACCGGCCTGTCTGCCGATGGGCTGCAGCTCGGCGAGGTGCGCGCTGCCATTCAAGCCGGCCTGGGCACCTGGCAGGCGGTGTCCTGCGGGCCTTGCGCCATTCGCCCTATCGCCAAGGGTTTCGGAGACGTCGGAGTCACCGCCCCGGCTGCCATCGGCCTGGGCTGCGTCGCGACCACAACGACGGGCTGTGTGCAGTGGGGGCCGAACGGCAATCAGTGCGTGTTCATCCACGCGGCGGTCGACTGGCCGTATAGCGCAGGCGTTATCGCCATGACGGTCTTGACCGCGCGAACCGACAATGGGGTGATTGTCGACGCCGACATCGCGCTGAACGACGCGGCGTTCGCGTTTTGTGCGCAATCCTGTTCTTCAGACCGGATTCATCTGGAGGCGGTGTTTCGGCATGAGGCCGGGCATTTCGTGGGTCTGGATCACAGCTCCCTGCCTGCAGCTGTCATGCACGGCGTGCCGCCCAAGGTCATTGTCAAGCCGACGCCGATGACCGACGACGACGTGGCTGGCTTGTGCGCCGCCTATGCGGGCGAGGTGACTCCGGTTGCTTGCGCGCAGCCGGAGGCGACGACGGCGAGGCAGCCAATTGGCGCGCCCAAGACCAAAGACGGCGGGTGCGCGGCTGGCAGTCCGAGCCCGCATGCACCGTGGCGCTGGGCCTGCCTTGGCGTGGTCGCGGCGGTCTGCGCGCGCAGGGGTTGGCGGCGCTCCGCCTGAGCGACGACCCGACTCCTTACGGCGCCCGCCCCAGCTAGGGACAGACTACCGCCGGCACGCTCGGCAGGCCCCACGCCGCCGCACAAGCCGGGCTGCATGCCTTGCCGTAAGCGGTATCGTCCGTGGGGCACACAGCCACGCCTTCAAGTCCCACGCCCGCCGGTTTGCCCGCGACGCTCATCGTCGGCCGCGGCCCGACATAGCTGCAGTCGCAGCCTGCGGCGTGGCTGACCAGCTTGCCGCCCGAGTGCAGAAAACGGGCGGTAAAATTGACCATGAAGGCATCGGCATCGAACGGTCGAAAGGGCTGCGGGTTGTAGATGCCGTGCTGGCCGGCCGGGCGCAAAAGCGGGATGCGCATGCTGTCGAAGCTGCCGTCGGCGCGCGGTCGGTCGATGCGCAGCGCCTTGCCTGCAGGCGGATGCGGCACGCCGAACAGCTCGGTCGAGGTCTCATAGCCGGGCGGGCACTGCGACTCGCCGCTATCCGCGGACCAATCGTCCTGTGGCCGACACGAGAATGCCGTCTTGCCATCGCCAACGTCGTCGGGGTCGAACAGTACGTGCGGATTGTAGCTGTAGCCGGCCCAGCGCTGCATGCGCCAGTCGCCTTCAATGACCCAATTTTTGCGCAGCCACTCTTCGATGGACACGCCATAGCGGGCGTCGGGCGTGAACAGCTCGCGCCAGCCGTGCTCAGCCTTGTACTTGGCCGGGTCGCGGCGCCAGCTGCCGAGTAGCCCTGCCGCGCGCGACATGGCGACGCCGGTGGCAGTCGGAACCTGCACATCGCCGACGGTCGGCATGGACAACACGTGGGTGCGCCCGGCGCGCCACGTCGGGTCGTAGTTCGCCTTGATGGGCCGGTTGAACCAGCGGTCGGCGTAGCTGGCCGGATCGGCCGGCGCGATGGCGTGGGCGGCAAAGCCGTAGAAGCGGCGAAAGTCCGGGGTGTTGCGCGCGTAGCCGAGGCCCTCTTGTAGCGCGACCAGCGGCGCGCCCTTGGGGTAGCGCGTGCCCTGAAAGACCACGTCGTGCGCAAAAGCGTCCAGCTTGCCTTTGGCCTTGCCGTCGGCGCCAAATACCCGCACGTCGATGCGGTCGCCGAGCTTGGGCGTGTCGGCAAAGGCAACCGCGTCGCGGTCGCCGTCTTTGAGGCCCAACACCCCGCGCCGCTCGACGGGATTGAGCGCGTCGGCGCCGATGTTCAGGCGCAACCAGCCCCGCGCGCCCACCGTGCCGGCGACTTGGGTGCCCTTGGTCAGGTTGCGCACTTCGACGCGGTCCCCCACCGCAACGCCGGCGATGCGGCCGACCGCGCGCACGCGAAACTGTGCGGTGTCGTGCAGATACCAGCCCAGCGCCAGCTCGCCGGCCTTTTGTGGCTTGGCGCCATCGGGCTGACCGTCGCTGCTGACTTTGGGCAAACAGACACCCGTATTTTCACCACTCTGCAGCGGATTTTGGTGGCCGTCTGTCGGCAGGCAAGCGGCCAGGATCGGCCCTTGGACGGGCAGCATCACCGCTTCGGCCAGGCCGCCCTGCCCCAACCGCACGCTGATATCGGTCAGCCCACCGCCGGCCGCGTTGGGCGACACGCCGTCAAGGTTGGGCTCAGCTCCGGCCAAGACCCCCATCAACTGCCCGCCCAGCGAGATGCCCCACGCGCCAATCGCGGCATGGGGGCCGCCGAGGTCGACCGTGCCATCGCCGTCGATGTCGCCTGCCAACGTGCCGTCGGCCATCTTGGCCTTGCCGTCCATGGCGCGCAGGATGCGCACAAACTGGATCTCCTCGAGCACCGATTGCCGCACGATGTCGCGGGTGTGGAACAGGTTGGCGGTCCACTGGTCCGCGCCGCCGTCGCCGCAGCCGTCGTTGTTCAGGTCGCGGTCGCGGCCAGCGAACATCAGCGTCACCAGTTCGGGCGCGCCATAGGCGTTGAGCTGGTTCTTGGCCAACAAGTACTCGAAGTGGCCTCCGCACTGACTGTCGAGCAACGCGCTGCGACCGTGACCGTAAGAATCGAGCGCACATGCAGCCACGCCCATCTGGTTGTGGCGACCGGCGTGCAGCAAGAACTCGCCCTTAAAGCTACCGTACCCATGGGCGTAGAAGGCCACCGGGTACGGCTGGCACCACGGCTTGCCTTCGGGATTGCCGGGCTGGCAGGACGTTGCGGCGGGCTTGGCCGAACCACGCGGCAGTGCACACCAAAAGGTGACGTTGCTGGTGCCGTAGGTGGCGCGGCCGGTGGCGGCGTCGATGTCCCACAGTTCGTCGTCGGTGTCGGGGTAGGCCAGAGTAGCGCGGCTGTCCTTGTCGACCAGCAAGTCAGGCGTCGGGAACGACCCGCCAAAGATCGCGCCCACGCTGGCAAAGTCGGCGTACCCACCGCAGATTTGCTTGTCGCCATCGCCGGCGCCGGCCATCGCAGCCACGGCCGCCGTCGCGCAGTCGCCGCCAATGAGCGGGCTTGCACCCGCGTTGCCGCCCAGTGGCGGATCGCCACCGGCCTTGCGCAGCTCGTCCCGACTGCTCAAACGCCAGCGCGCCGCAAACTCACTGGACAGGCGCGCAAACGGACCCGTGCCATACAAGCCAGCGCGCAGCGCCTCGAGATCGGTCGTCATCGAACCCACGGTGTAGGTCCACGCAAACGCCACATCGGCAGCGCCAAGGCCGTAGCGGGCCAACAGCTCTGGCACCGGCTGCAGGTCGTTGGCCTGGTCGCGCGGGCCTACTTGCGGAAACGGCGACTCGACGGCCTTGCCCGACGCGCCGCGCAGCCGCGAGGTCAGCACCACTGCGTAGGTGCAGCGCTCTTCTAACGGCCACACCGGGCGCAGCGTCAAGGTGTTGGTCTGGCGCTCGTACCAGCCCATCAGGTGGTCGGCGACGCAGCGGTCGTGGGCCGGCGTGCCACGCTTTTGCCCATCGCAAACGTGGGGATCGACAAAGTTGGCGACGTCGAGATGGCCATCACCGTCGGCATCTTCGCCTGCGTCGAGCTTGCCGTTGGCGTTGCTGTCCTCGTTCCAAGGCGCGGCCAGCAGCGACAGGGTCTCGCCGTGCGGGTCAAACGGGAACATCTTGGAGTCGCCGTTGTCGACGCGAAAGCCGCCTGGCGCCTTGGGGTCGTCGACGCGACCGGCCCGGCCGATGAGCGTGATGGGAAAGCGGCCGCGGCCAAAATCAATCGCCACCTCTTCGCCAAAGCGAGCGCAGCGGCGGTCAACGTTGAGCAGGTACACGGCGTCGTCGCGAAAATCGTCGTTGGACTGGTGGCGCGTGACGATGTCGGCGAGATCCAGCGGTGCGTCAAAGCGCACCGAGATGCCGCCAAAGGCCCCAAAACCGTCGAGCTTGTTGAAGCGCTCGCGGACTCGCCGCTCGTAGCGCGACGCGACAGCGGTACTGACGTGGATCCGGCGCCCCGTCGGCGAGGTCGGATCGAGGCGCGTGGCCTGGTTGTTGGGCAGCGGGATCTCGGGCAATGGCTTGTGATTCAGGTCCCACACCACCTTGGGCCCGCCGGCGCGCAGCGTCAAGTGCAGGACGGACGCCTCGGTGCCTGAGGGGTCGAGCGGGCTCTGGCAAGCCAGCATGGCCCACGCCAGCGCCAGCAGCGGAATTGGCAATCGCAACCGCATGGTGCCTCCTACCACGTCAAGGCCGCGCTGGCGCGCGCGGTCCACGGGCTTTGTCCAATCACGGCCTGCAGCGCCTCGCTCGGCAGCAGCACGCCCGCTTCCGCGCACAGCCGCAGGGCGACGCCACCGGCCAGCGGCACCCGAACCGCGGCGCGGGCGTCGAACTCGTGGCCATAGGTGCCCCAATCGGCCGAACGCTTGGCCGCGTCGAGCGGGTAGCCGCCGTTGAGCGCGGTCTGATACGGATCTGCCACTTGGGCCGCCGGGGCCGCTAGCAAGTAGCCGATGCGCAGCTCGACCGGCTCCGCGGGCCGCCACCGCACGACTGGGTGGGCATAGATAGCGTTTTGCACCGCGCCCTGCTGGACAGCGAACCGCAGCGACGGCGGCGGCACCGCCAGCAGGCCTTGGTCGGTCAAGCGGTCGGCGGAGCGCGCCGAGAGCAGTGGTAGCACGTGGTCAAACAGCACCAGGCCGACGTTGTGGTCGGTGTGCATCGCAAACGTGCGCGCCGTGGCATCGCGGGGGTCGTTGTCGCCACTGGCGTAGCCAAGCTCAGCGTGGACAGCGACTTGCAGGTCGTCGGCGTCCCAGCGCGCGCGCCCCAGCCAGCCGAGCTGACGCACCGCCGCGCCGTCGGCAAAGGTGAGCTCGCCTTGGGCCCGGGTCGTGGTTCCGGTGACAATGGCCAGTTCCGTCTCTGCCACCCAGCTGCGCGTTGCGCCAAGCGCCCAGCGGCTGCGCGCGTGCAAATCGACGACGGCAACGGTCGTGGTGGCAAGCGAACCGTCAATGCGGCGCGCATCGGCCCGATCGGTCTGGTGGCGGAGCACCAGCAATGCGCCGAGTTGCGTATCGCTGTCCTGGGCGCGCGCCCCGGCCAGAGCGGCGTAGGCGCGGTCACCCTCGTGCCAGTGGGCATTGTCGTCGCGCACGACCGCGTCCAAGGCGGCAAACACCGCGAGGCCGCGCAGCAATGGCCTGTCGCTGTCGTGCCATGGCCTGGTCGCGAAGACCAGCCGCGCCACGCTGCCGCCCAGCCAGCTGTCGCCGAATTGCGGACCGGCCACTTGTTGGGCGCCGGCGCCGTCGTTGGCGAGAATCCCGGTGCCCCAGCCGAAGTTCTGGACGCCCGCGCTCAGCTGGCCGATGCTGGTGGTCAAGCTGAGGTTGGCGCGGCGCGGCAGCACCCGGCCAAGGTCGCCGCCGCCGTCGCGCGGAACGATGAATGGCCGCTTGTCGGCCTGCAGGCCGAGCGTCTCGCGGTCACCGCCGGCCCAGCCATTGAGCGCTTCCAGTTCGAGTTCCGCGACGAGCGCTGCGGCGAGCCGTGCGCGACTGCCGACGATGGCGCGCGTCTGCGCCCAGGCTATCGCAGGGTGCCGACCACCGTCAGCGCCCAGGTCAAAAGGCGCCAGTTGCTGACCAGCGCCGCGCAGGTCGCCCCACACGGCGTAATCGGCGTCTGCGGCCACGGCCGCGGTAGGTGCGGCAAGCAGCGCAGCAGCAAACGCCAACCGCAAAGGAACGCTGGGCATCATCAAGGCCTCTCCAAAGGGACGCTCGCCGCCCAAACGGGAGCGAGGGCTGCGGAGCGTGCGCCGCACGGCAGGCCGCCGTCAACGTTTTGTAGGCGAAC
>SXRM01000036.1 GCA_005792545.1 Pseudomonadota bacterium
CAACGCGCGCCGGGAGTTGGAAAGGCAAACCGAGCGGGCGCTGCGGGGCAAGCGGGCGAAGGCAGTGCGGTTCCCGCTGTGGACGTTTGGCGCGGTCGCGCCTTTAGGGCGGTTGGCGCGCCAAGCCGGCAAGCTCGCATCGTTGAACGATTTCGGCTAGCCGCAGCAGAAATGGCGCCGGCGCGCCAGGTGGGAACTTAATGTAGTCAGATACTTGAACAATGGGGGGAAGCGTCCAACCACCGCAACTGCAGCACAAGGAGATCTAGGCCGTCGAGCGCCGGGCCGTAGTGCTGCGGTGTGCGCGGGTCGCGGTCGGCCGTGGCTGCGCAGGCCAAAGCCAGACCGTAGGCCAGCCGACAGGCCGCGATGAGGGCCCAGAAGTCTTTGCTCGCTATCGGCAACTTGCCGACTCTGCCTTCGTAACCGCGGATGAGTGCTGCGGCCAGTTCCATGCGTGGTGAGGGGTCGCGCACGGTGGCGAGGCGCTTCCAATCAAACGCTGTGCGTGCAACGGCTTGCGCGAGATCTACCAGCGGAAAGTCCCAAGCCGCGTAGTCGAAATCGACGATGCCGACGACGTCGGTGCCGGACCAGGTAGCGTTGTGCCAACCGAAGTCGCCGTGAACGATGCCGGGCGGCAAGGCGGCGCAGATCGAGGCCAGCCGTGGCACCAGGGTCTCGATGTGGCGCTCGAGGGCATCGCCGACGGCCTCGCCGGGCCCGATGAGGCCCAGTTGCGCGCGCAATCGCGGCCACACCGCCGAATCGCGTTCAAGCTCGACCAAAGGACCGACTGCGCTCGACAGGCCGTGGGGCGCGCGTCGCCAATCGAGGACTTGGGTACTAGCCTGGTGCAGCGCACCGAGCGCGCGGCCCAGCGACGCGGCATGGTCTGGCGTCATCGTCGCTCTTGGATCGGCAAGCGACCGCCGTAGCGAAACACCCGGGATTGCCGCCGCAACAGACATCCAACCGCCCGCAAGCCCCACCGTGTACGCGCCGTCAAAAGCGCAAGCCGGCGTCGGCACCGCCGGAGCGCTGGCACAAATTCGGCTCAGCTTTGCCTCCAGGTCCGCGGTCGCTTGGACGTGGTCGCGGTCGCGTCGTCCGGGCAACGTGACCTTGGCAAAACTGTCGGCTCCGTCTGGCGCAACCATTTGAACCAAAAGCGCATTGTGCCCCATGCGCAGCCGCACGATTTGCCGTTCGCCACCCACGCCGAGAGACGACAGCGCCGCCGGCAAGCCATCCAGGGCCGCGCGCAAAAACTGGCTACTCCGGCCCGCCTGCGCGTCAACGCGTGCATCGAGTGCCATCGCGCGGACAATCGCCGACTGGCCTTCCTCGTCGCGCCCGAGATCGGCGTACAGACGGCCAAGCTCAAGCCAGGCGCCGGCATCCTCCGGGTGACGGTCGCGGACGGTTTCAGCGACCCGCACAGCCGCGGTCAGTTCGCCACGCTGGCGGCGCGCGTCTGCCACGGCAAGTAACGTCGTCGCCGGCAATGTCGTCCGCTCATCGGCCTGCCACAAAGCCGCCTCAGCGCCGTCCAAGTTGCCCGCCAGCAGCCGTGTTTCGCCAAGCAAGCGCAGGGCATCGCCGTTTTCGGAATCGAGTTCGACCGCGCGCTCAGCCCATGCAACCGCCGCCTTCGGGTCACGCGCCGCAAGCTGCCGCTGCGCTCGCCACTGGCACACCAGCGCCACTGGTACGTCGGCTTCGGCGAGACGTTCCACCAAAGCATCCAGCGCTGGGCAGTCGCGCAACAGCGGTGCCACTTGCGGGACCACGACCGCCATGACCAAAGGGTCGGCCGGCGGCTGCAGCGCCTCAAAGTGGCCAAGCGTATCCGCGACCAGTTCCAAGTCACCACTTTGGACGCCAATGTCTGCCGCCAGCGCCAGGGCCTCGGCCGCGCTGGCCACGTCGTCTGCCGCACGCGACAGCCACGGCAACGCATCGTCCGACCGGCCTGCGTCGCGATACGCCCGCGCAAGCGCCAACGCGTGTTCGCCAGTGCCGCGGGGATGTGCGGCAGCGCGCGCCAACAACTGGATGCGGCGATCGGGGCGCCGCACTTGCAAGTCGGCCAGCAGCGCCCAAGTCGTCGGGTCATCAACGCCCCGGTCCACGGCTGCTTCGAGGTGTGCGCCGGCCTCGTCGCGGTCTCCCAATTGCCACGCTATTTTGCCTATCAGCGCGTGCAAATGCGCCCGGTTGACGTCGGGCCTCGCCAGCGCCTGAAGCGCGAGAAGTCGCGCCTCGGACCAGTCGCCGCGGCGGCACGCCGCAGTAATCTGCTCGCCGGTGTCCGCCATCTACGCAACCGCCGGAATCTGTGCGCGAAGTGCGGCGATTGCCTGCGCGAACCGACTCTCACCGTCCGCCCAAGCCGCACGGTCACACAGTTCCGCTGCCATTGCGGGGTCTTCGTCCAATCGCAAAGCCCTCGTGGCCAGCGCGAGCGCCAGGGTGGCCAGCAGCGGCGACGGCGCTACCTGCGACCAGGCCTGCAGCACCTCGACGGGGCGACTCTGCAAACCATCGCGGACCGGCAAGGTCTCCAGTACCGCGGCCAACAGCGCCGCCTGAACCGATGCGGCATGTGCACCCACCCGATCGGCCACCAAGGTCGCCTGATCCAGCTCAGCAATCGCTTCGACTGGCAAATCAAGCTGCGCGAGGGCAAACGCGACCTGCGTCCGCGCGGTCGCGTGGTGTAGCGGCAAGTGCCGCGCCTGTGCCAGCTCAGCAGCACGGCGGGCATCCTGGCGACACGACTCAAAGTCGCCCAACTTGGCCAGGACTGGCCCGCGGGCCAGACGCACTTGCAACTCGCTGGCGCCGTCGCCGCCGTCGATGGCGCGTTGCAGGTGCACATCGAGCAGGCCCAAGGCCTCCAAAGGCTTGCCGTCCATGCGCAGCGCTTGGGCCAGCACCAACTGCACGCCCAAGTCGTCGGCGGCTGCGCGAGCCAGGTCGTGTAGTAGGGGTAGCGCTTCCGCGGACCGACCGCGCGCCAACAGCAAGCGGGCACGGATAGCCTTGGCGTCGTCGCCCTGCAGGCCGCGCGCCGTTTCTTCCGCAAGTTGCGAATCGCCGGCCGCCAAGTGGTGCAGGGCCAGTGCGCGCCGGGCCCGCGCCGCGACCGCAGGATCCTCAGCTGCCGTGCACCGTTCGAGGTCCGCTGCCGCGCGTGCAGGATCCAAGCCCAGCGCCAGCGCTGCGAGCGCACGCTCGACGCGGGTGTGGTCGTCCGGTTCTGGTTGGGCAAGTAGTGCCTGATCGAGGCACTCGACCGCCTCAAGCGCTTCACCATTGTGGCGCGCCAGCGTGCCGCGCATGGCTGCGGCCTCTGCAGTCAACGCAGCGTGATCGGAACCCAGCAGCGCCGCGACGGCATGAGCCTTGCGCGCCACATCCAGCGCCTGATCCGCTCGGCCATGGGCCCGGTCCCACAAGGCGACCCGCAGCAGGCCACGGACTTCGGCGGGGCGATCCCCAGCCGCGCGCGCCTGCACCGCAAGGCCATCCGCCACCTCACGAATACCCGAGTCGGCGCCATGGCGGTCCAGCAAGTGCAGCAGCATCTCGATGGTCTGCACCCGCGGGCCGGGGTCATCCAAGGTCGCCGCCAGCCGATCTGCCTCGGCAGCAAGCTGCACCCCAAATTCAGTGTCGGGGTGCATTGGCGCGGCTTGCATCAACAGTCGGGCGCGAATATCGGCGTATTCTGGGGCGCGAACGCGGGCGGCGTCTTCGCCCAGCACCTGCACGGCTCTGCCGCGTTGACCGGCGGCGATCAGCGCCTCAGCCAGGTGGCTGCCGCCGAGCGCGCCAAGCCCCGGATCGAGCGCGTGCAATTCGTCGCGCAGCGCCTCAAGCTCGGGCACCACCGACCGGGCCTGTCCAGCGTGCACCAACGCCAACGCACCGCGCAGCCGCGCTGCCAGATCGGCCGGAAGCTGTTCGCCCTTGGCCTCGTCGCCTGCCATGCTGTCCTCACTGCCCGGCCGGCCCGTGTGGCGTGGCCCACCTTGCACACGTCCGCGGCGTGCGCGCAACTTGCCCCCGCGCCTCGCCTGTGTCAATAAGCCAGCCGCACCCCAAGGTGCCTGGACCGCCAATGGCCTCGCCCGAAACTGCTGGTACTGAACGCCCGTTTGCCGCACAGGCGTTGGCAGACCTCAAGGCGCTCGGGGCGGGTCCGGGCGCGCTGTGGATCATCTTTCTGGTCAAGTTCTTGGAGAGCGTGGCCCACTTTGCCATCTACAACGTGCTTGCCGTCTACCTGACCGAGGACCTCAAGTACGGCGACGTAGCGGCCGGCACGATCGCCGGCACGTGGCTCACGGCCGTGTCGGTGGTCATGTTCTTTTCGGGCTTCATCGCCGACGCGGTCGGCATACGCAAGGCGATGCTGCTGGCTGTCGGCTCCTGCTTGCTCGGCCGCCTGGTCATGACCGTCGGTCGCAGCGACCCCATCATTCCGGTGGTCGGCCTGTTCATCACCACCTGGGGCGTGGCTGCGCTGTTGCCAACCATGACCGGCGCCGTCCGCCGATACACCACGCCGCAAACCGTTGCGTTCGGGTTCTCGCTGTTCTACGTCATCATGAACGTTGGGGCGCTCGTGGCGCCGCAGACCGTCAGCTTCATGCGCACGCGGGTCAAAGGCGGCGTCGACCTGGATGTATTCGGCGGCGTGCACCTGACCTCGAGCCAGACTCTGTTTGCCGTAGCCACGGGCGTCACGCTGCTGGCCGCGCTGGCCTCACTGCTGTTGCCGCACGACGAGGCGGTCCCGACCTCGGGCCCGCCGATCGCGCCGCGCAGTCCAGTGCAGATCTTCAAGGAGGTCTTTCGCGACCCGCAGTTCTTTGGCTTCTTGCTGTTCGTTTCTCTGCTGGTCTTGGTCCGCCTGATTTTCCAACACGCCCACCTGACCTGGCCGAAGTACACCTTGCGCGAGGTAGACAAAGACTTTGATTTCGCTGGGTTGTGGTCGCTCAATCCAGCGCTAGTCATTGTGCTCACGCCGTTCGTCACCGCGTTCACCAAAAAGCTCAGCGCCTTTTGGTGCATCGTCGCTGGTAGCTTCATTTCCGCATCTTCGGTGTTCTTTCTGGTGTTTTCGTCGGCGCTCGAGGCGCAGATCGCGTTCGTTGCCGTGCTCTCGGTCGGCGAGTGCCTGTGGTCGCCCCGACTCTACGAGTACACCGCCACAGTCGCTGCCCCTGGACGCGAGGCCAGCTACATGGGACTGTCGCAAGTGCCGATGTTCTTTGCCAAGCCGGTTGTCGGCTGGATGAGCGGTTGGATGCTCGCAACGTGGTGCCCCGAGACCGGTATTCGCGACACCTCGACGATGTGGCTCATCATCGGTTGCACTACATTGGCTGGCCCCTTGGCAATTCTGGGTTTGCGCAAGGTCATTGAAGGCGGCAACCCGAAGCCGGCCGCTGCTGCGGCATGAAGCACCTGCAGAAGCTGACGGTCGACGAAGTCGCCACGCTGCTCGCGGCGCACCGGGCCTGGTCCCTCGACGCCGAGGGTCACCTGACTCGCGCGTGGGCGCTGCCAGACTTTGCTGTAGCATTGGCGCTGGCCAACCGCATCGGCGCGGTCGCGGATGCGCAAGACCACCATCCCGACCTCGCTCTGGGCTGGGGCCGCTTGCGGGCCACTGTCTGGTCGCACGATGCGGGTGGCCTCACGGCGCGCGACGTGCGGTTTGTCGTCGCGGTGGATGCCCTCTCTCCAAGCTGACCACAACCCCGAGACCAACTGGCTCGCCCAGGTCGCGACCGCCAGCACCATCGTGCGATGGCTCGCCCGTCAGGATGGAGCAGCGCAAGTCTTGTGGAGCACTGGCGCACCGCCAGCAATTCGAGCGCAACCGGAGTAACCTTGGGGCGCGGTCGACTTCTGATCGCACGGAGCGGCACATGCCCTGGCAAATCGCAGTCGGTCTCGTCGTCGGGTTCGTGCTGCTTGGCCTGCGGGTAGCGCAAGAGTATGAGCGCGCAGTGGTTTTTCGGCTCGGGCGTTTCGCCGGCGTGCGCGGTCCGGGGCTGTACTGGAACATCCCGTTTTTCGAATGGCAGACCAAGGTCGACATCCGCACCGTGACCGTCGACGTCGAACCGCAGGAGACCATCACCAAAGACAGCGTTACCGTCCGCGTCAACGCCGTGCTGTGGTATCGCGTTGCCAACCCCGAGCGCGCCATTATCGCGGTCGAGCGCTACGACCGTGCGACCTACCAAGTCGCGCTGACGACCTTGCGCAACATCATTGGCCAGCACGACCTCGACGAGGTGCTGCGCAGCCGCGATGCCATCAATACCACCATCAAGGGCATTGTCGACCAGTTGACTGATCCCTGGGGCATCGTGGTCGAGATGGTCGAAATGAAAGACGTCGAAATCCCCGAGGCGATGCAGCGCGCGATGGCCCGCGAAGCCGAAGCCGTCCGCGAAAAACGCGCGCGTATCATCAAGGCCGAAGCCGAACGCGATTCGTCGGTCAAGTTGGCCGAGGCCGCGGCGGCCATGGCGGCCAACCCCGCAGCGCTTGAACTGCGCCGCCTGCAGACCATTGCCGAGGTCGGCGCTGAGCACAATTCGACGACGCTGCTAGTGATGCCCGCGGAGTTCATTCAGGCCGCCAAGGCTGTGGCAGATCGCGCAGGTGTCACGGGCAAGTCGACGTAGCGTTGCATTTGTCGGGACGCCGCGGCACAATGGGCGACGGCAAGTCGAAAGTGATCAACAACGCTTAAGTATCGATAGCAATTTCATGCACCTGAACAATGGGGGGGATCATCCAAGTCCTTGGAAAAGTCTACGCCGACCGCTATCGGGTGGTCGGCCACATCGGCTCCGGTGGCATGGGCGACGTGTTCGCGGTCGAGCACACCGTGCTGGGCCGGCGATTTGCTTTGAAGCGCATGCAGGTCCACGGGGCAGAGCATCGCGTGGCCGTCGAGCGCTTCTTGCGCGAGGCTCGCGCAGCAGCGGCGACTGGCCACCCGGGCGTGGTCGAAGTGTTCGACCTGGGCTTTGATGGCGACGGAAATCCGTTTCTGGTCATGGAGTTGCTTCAAGGCCAAAGTCTGCGTGAACGTCTGCGGGTCGGGCCGCTGCTGCCGCAGGCGCTGCTGCCGCTAGCCGAGGGCATTCTTGAGCCGCTTGGTGCCGTCCACGCAGCCGGTATCGTGCACCGCGACCTTAAGCCCGACAACGTGTTCCTGGTGCCGCAGGGCAGCCGCGGTTTTCGAGTCAAGCTGCTCGACTTTGGCCTGGCGCGCACCGACGACGGGGCCGATCAGCAGCTGACGCAAGCCGGTGCGGTGCTCGGCACGCCGCTCTACATGGCGCCGGAGCAGGCGCGCGGCGAGACCGTGGACTCACGCACCGACCTCTACGCCGTGGGCGCGATGCTGTACGAAGCGGCGTGCGGCAAGCCGCCGTTTCGCGGCGCCACCTACGCGGCGATCCTCGGCCAGATGTTGACCACCCCGGCCGACCCACTGCCGCTGGGGCCGCTGTCGCAAGCGTGGCGTGCGACTATCCTGCGGGCCTTGGCCAAAAAGCCCGCCGACCGGTTTGCGACCGCCGAGGCCATGGCGGCGGCGTTGCGCGGCGACGGGTTCGCGGAAATAGAGCCCTACCTGGCTGCGCCGAGCGGTGCTCAAGTGGTGGTCATCCGCGGCGCGGACCCGACGACTGCGGTTGACGTCACGCTGGATGGCAACACGCCGGCGCCGCCGACTGCCGACTTCGCGCCGACGCTGGATTCGTCGGTCGGCGTTGCGGCGCAGCCGAGCAGCCTGCCCGGAGCGCTTCCCGACGTCGAATCACTGGTCCAGTCCGGTCAAATCGATGCGGCGCAAGAGCGAATGCGGCGAGCTGCGCTGCGCGCCAAGGGCGACTTCGACGTACAGGCACGGGCTTGTCTGCTCGAACTGCTGGGCAAACGCGATCGCGCCTACAAGTCGGCGGCCGCGCTGGACCAGGAGCAACTTGGTCCGTGCGCTCGTGCAGCCATCGACGGGCTGCTCGCGCTGCGCAACGGGGTGCCAGCCTTGGGAATTGCTCCGGTCGCCGCCGCCTGTGCGCGTTGGCCAGACGATGCAATGCTCGGCTATTTGCACGGTCGACTCTGCCTCGAAAGCGACCAGTTCGAGCGGTCCCGCCAGGTCTACGAAGTGCTGCTGACACGCTGGCCGGCATTTGAGCCTGCCGTCAATCGCCTGCTTGAGCCCCTGCTGCTCCGCGACGAAGTTCAGGCGGCAGAGGATCTCGTCGACGCGTACATCGCAAACGCTCCCGATGGCGCCGAGCTCGACATGCTCGAAATCGAGCTCTGGGTCGGTCAGCACCGCTACACCGAGGCTCTAGACCGCATCCGGCGCGACATGACGGCCAATCCGGCGCGCGAAAAGGAGTTTTTTCGCTTGCTGGGCGACGTCCTCGTCCTGGTCGGCGATCCGGCCGGGGCGATTGCGGCCTATGACCGCATCGAAAAGCGCGAACGGCGCGACAATTGCGTGCTGGGTGCGCTCTGGCAATTGGGGCGCCATGACGAGGCCCGGGCGCTGCTGGCGGACGCCATCGCCAGCTACGACGCCGACAACGACGCGCGTGTCTCGCGGCTGGGAACGCTTTGCCTGGATGCCGCGCTGTGGGCGCTTGAGACTGGCGACGCGGGCCTCGCGGCACTGGTCGCGGAGCGGTTGCGAGGCGTGACTTCGGCGGCGACTGAGATGCGCTTTTCGGGCGACCGGGCGTTTTGCCTCGCGGCGGCAGCGCAATTTGCGGGCCGTAACCCGGATTTCGGGCTCTTGCGAGACGATAAAGGGCACCCCTTGGTGGCACTACTAGACGCGCGGCGGGATCCATCGCGTGCGGTCGCGCTGCTTGGGCCTGTCTGCGCTCCGGCAGCCATTCGCGACGGCACCGTCTCCAGCCATGTCCTACCGGTGTTGTGGGCCGACTACGGGTGTGCGCTGGTCGCATATGGGCGTCCCAGGGAAGCGCTTGCCTGGCTGGATCGGGCGCTGCGGCCACGCCACTTCGAGCCCACGCGCGGCATCGTCTGGCGGCGGGCGACTCAGGCCAAGGTCGCCGCGCTGCAAGCTTTGGGACGACCCGGTGAGGCCGCGGCAGTCGCACGAGCGCTTGCCGCCGGTGCATAACGGCAGCGGCGAAATTGCCAGTAGTTTTAGACTCCTGAACATTGCGGGGATAGATCCGCCTCCCCCCGCGGCCGCCGCGCGGAATTCGGCAACACGCCAGGCGATTAACCGTGTGTTTAAGCAGGCTTGAACAATGGGGGGGATCGTGTAACTGCGCAAAAAGCGCCTTCCGCGCCACCGACTTGCGTGGTATCTTGCCCGCCCACCGAGGCCCCCATGCATGACCGCGCTGCCCACCTTCGCCATCACGCTCCGACGCGCACCGTCCTTGCCCTACTACTGGCGGCGTGCGGCACGGACCCGGTCAGCAAGCCGGCGCCAGCCAGCGACGCTGCAACAGCCCAAGTCGATACGGACGTCGCAGCGGCAGACCTTGCCAGCCCCGAGGTCGCGTCGCCCGATGTCGCCGTCGACGTGCCCGACCAGACGGCCCGTGCGCCGGACGACAGCGTGTCGGCTACCGACGTAGCAGTAGACGGGCCGGCAATCCAGGACCTTGGGTCCGACGTCCCACCGCCGCCCGACATCGACGCTGGACCGCCGTGCAAATCCAACGCCGACTGCCCGTCGGCCACCGAGCCCTGCACGGAGTCGCGCTGCGAGGCCAAGCTCGGCTACTGCAAGTTCGTCCAGGCGCTGGACGGCGTGCCATGCGATGACGGCGAGTCGTGCACGCTGGGCGACAAGTGCAAAGCCGGCCAGTGCCTCGCAGGCAAGCCCGGCTGCAACTGCGCCAAAGACGCCGACTGCGCGGCGTTTGACGACGGCGACCTGTGCAACGGCGCTTGGGTCTGCAACAAAGCCCAAACGCCCAGCGTGTGTGCCGCTGCTCTGGGCACCAAGGTTGTGTGCGCGGCGAGCGACTCGCCGTGTAGCGCCAACGTCTGCAACCCGGTGTCCGGCGCCTGCGAAGCCACACCCACCAACGACGGCGCGGCGTGCGAAGACGGCAAGATCTGCACCAGTGGCGACCTGTGCAAGGGCGGCAGCTGCGTGGCCGGCAAAGACGACTGCCCGTGCAAGAAGAACGCCGACTGCGACGACGACGGCGACGCCTGCAACGGCATCCCCTACTGCGACAAGAGCGAACTGCCTTGGTCGTGCAAGATTAACGCCGGCACCATCGTGTCGTGCAACAAGGGCAGCGACACCGCCTGCGTCGCCAACAAGTGCAACCCCAAGACCGGCACCTGCGCGCTCACGCCCATCAACGAAAGCGGCAAATGCGAAGACGGCGACCCGTGCAGTGGCAGCGACTTCTGCAAGGCCGGCACCTGCGCAGCGGGCGTCAACCTGTGCGGCTGCAACACCGACGCCCAGTGCAAGCAGTACGACGACGCCGACCTGTGCAACGGCACGCTGTTCTGCAACCTGACCACCAAGCCGCACCAGTGCCAGGTCAACCCCAAGACCGTAGTCGTGTGCCCCAGCGTCGACGACACCGCCTGCACCAAGAACCAGTGCGAGAAGTCGACGGGCAAGTGCGGATTCGTACTCGCCAAAGATAGCAGCCCCTGCAACGACGACAACCCGTGCACCACCGACGACTACTGCAAGGCTGGCGTGTGCACCGCGGCGACCAACATCTGTCCCTGCAACGCCAACGGCGACTGCTCGACCAAAGACGACGGCAACCTGTGCAACGGCACCCTGTATTGCGACAAAAGCAAGGTGCCATACACCTGCGCCGTCAACCCGGCCACCGTCAAGACCTGCCCAAATGTGGACAACACGGCGTGCCTCGCCAACCTGTGCCAGCCAAAGACCGGCGCCTGCACCATGACCTCAGTCAACCAGGGCGCAGTGTGCGAGGCCGACGGCAATCCCTGCACGGTCGGCGATGTCTGCGAAGCCGGGGCGTGCAAGACCGGACCCAACAACTGCCCCTGCAACCAGGACAGCGACTGCAAGGCCCAGGAAGACGGCAACCCGTGCAACGGCACGCTCTATTGCCAGAAATCGACCAACACCTGCGTGCTGAACCCCAACACCATCGTGCAGTGCGGCACGCTCGGCGACACCTTCTGCGCCTCAAATCAGTGTGACCCCCAAAGTGGCAAGTGCGCCTTGGCGCCGCGCAACCAGGGCCTCGCTTGCGACGCGGACGGCAATGCCTGCACCCAAGGTGACGTCTGCGACAAGGGCAAGTGCCTGGTCGGCACCAACACCTGCGGCTGCCAGGCCAACGCCGACTGCAGCAAGTACGAAGACGGCAACCCCTGCAATGGCACGCTCTATTGCGACAAGGCAACGCTGCCTTTCCAGTGCAAAGTCAACCCGGCCAGCATCAAGGACTGCGGAACCGGCGTGCCCAAGCCGTGTCAGGTCTGGCAGTGCAACCCCAAAACCAATGCCTGCGAGTATTTCCCGGGCACCGACGGCGTGCCCTGCGAAGACGGCGTGGCGTGTACCGTAGGCGACGTCTGCCTCGGCGGCAGCTGCAACAAGGGCAGCAACCTGTGCGGTTGCCAAAAAGACGCTGACTGCGCGAACGGCGAAGACGGCAACCTGTGCAACGGCCAGCTGTACTGCGACAAGAGCAAGGTGCCGTATCAGTGCAAGGTCAACCCGTATTCGGTGGTGGTGTGCCCAACTGTCGCCGACACAGACTGCTTGTTCAGCCAGTGCGAGCCCAAGACTGGCCTGTGCCTGCCGACCGCGGCCACCGAGACGGGCCCCTGCAACGACGGCGACGCGTGCACGGCCAACGACAATTGCAAGAAAGCCGAGTGTGTCGGCGCGCCGCTCAAGTGCGACGACGGCATCGTTTGCACGTTTGACGCATGCGATCCGGGCTTGGGGTGCGTAGCCATTGCCAATGCCGCGGCTGCCTGCAACGACGGCAACGTGTGCACCACCGACACCTGCGACATCAAGGCGGGCTGCGCCCACACTGCGGCCCAGGGAACGCTCACTTGCGACGACGGCGACCCATGCAGCGGCCCCGACGTCTGCAATGCCGGCAAGTGCGGCGGCGCGAAGAGCGGCGGCTGCGACGACGGCAACCCCTGCACCGACGACGCGTGCGCGCCAGGTGGCGGCGCGTGCTTGTTCACGCCGAACACCAAGTCGTGCGAGGGCGACTTGCGCTGCTCCGGCGGTGTATGTGGCGGCTGTCGTGCGTTCGGCCGGCCGCTGCGCGTCGGTTGCGACCTGGTCGAGCCCTGGCCGTATTATCCAGAGAATGCGCTGCCGCCGCACCCGCCGCTGGCCAGTCAATGCGAGCTCCCGGGCAACAAGGGCCTCGAAGAGGGCGAAGACGCGACGGAACTGTCTGATGGGCGTTTGCTGGCCGTCGGGGCTGCAGCGCTCGATGGCGGCACGGCAACCTTGGGTTGGGTGCAGTGGTTTCTGCCGGGAGGCAAGTGGCTGCAAGACCAAACGTACGGCAAGGCTGGCGTTGCCCGCTTTCTGGGGGCTGTCGCTGCCCCGGCTGGCGGCGCCTGGCTGGCAGGCATCCATGCGGATACCGCGAAGGTGCCGCGGCCTTGGTTGGTCAAGGTCGATGCACAGGGCAAGGTCGCCGCCGAGGTCGTGCTGCCGGCCAGCGCGACCGATGCTGGGGCGGTGGCCCAATTCGAAGCGGTCACGTCCACCTTGGACGGTGGCTGCATCGCAGTCGGCTGGACGCAGGGCGCCAAGAACACGACCACCGATGCCTTGGCCGTGCGGTTCGATGCCACTGGGACCGTCGTTTGGACCACAGTCATCAACACGACGACCGCCAATCAGACACCGCAGAGCGAGAAGTGGCACGCCATTGCGGGCAGCGCCGACGGCCAGTCCTTCGCGCTTGCCGGCCAGCGCGGCAACGCCCTAAAACCCGCGAGCGGCACTGAGGGCTGGCTGGTGGCGCTCGACGTCAAAGGCCAGTGGTTGTGGCAACGCGATCACGGCGGTTCGGGGCACGACGTCCTGTACGCTGTGGCGCGCAGTCCGACGGGCGGCTGGATCGCAGCCGGCACCCGCGACAAGCCGACCATGAACCAGCCTGGCGATGGCTGGATCCTGCGGACTGACACCCACGGATTGTGGGTAGACGAACTGACCTTGACCGGCCCCGGCGACGACGTTTTGCGGGTTATCGGCTGGCACCCAAAGAACGGCTGGCTGGCGGCCGGGTCGCAAGCCATGAACCTCGGACCGAACGACAAAACCTGGTCCCCGGGTTACGACCGCGGCAAGGCTTGGTTCGTGCGGCTCAAACCTGACCTCACGCTATTGGGCCAGACCCACAGCGACTACTACGGCACGGAGACGATCCGCGGCGGCACTGTTCTCCGCGAGGGCGACCTGTGGGTTGCCGGCGACACGCGCACCCACGAGACTGCGGGTCCGACACCCATCGACAAGCCCGATGGGCTCGCCTTGCGGGTCGACGGCGACACCGGCATCGACAGCTGTCCGTGCAACACATTTGAGCGCATCGACGCCACCGCCAGCGGTCCGTCGCGGCTCGAGGGCGTTGTCGTCAGCGCAGCTGGCCAGGCTGGCGTCGTTGGCTGGCAGACAGCAAGCAACGGACTTGCAGACGCGTGGGTGCAAACCATGGACGCCGTGGGCAAGGTGCTGAGCAATCAGGTCTTCGGCAAGCTCGGCGACGACCGTCTGTACCACGTCGCGCCCAACGGCGCAGGCTTTGTCGCTGTTGGCTCGACGGATTCAACCGGTGCTGGCCTCAAAGACGGCTGGGTGGTGCGCCTGGACGCCAACGGCAAGGTGTTGAGCGAGCACACCTTCGGCGGCAACCTCGACGACGAGCTGTTGCGCGTACATGGCTTGCCCGACGGCAACTGGCTGGCGGTAGGCCGCAGCAAGTCGCAGGCAAAGGGCGGCTTTGACGGTTGGGCTGTCGCGCTCAAGCCCGACTTCACCATCGCCTGGGAAAAGCGCATCGGCGCCAAGTTTGACGACGGACTGCGCGGAATTGCGCTTTTGGGTGGCAGCAATGACTGGCGGATTCTCGTCGTCGGCCACTTTGGCTTCGAGCCCAACGCCAACGGCTATCTGGCAGTATGGAAGCCCGACAGCTCGCCCGCGCTCGACGCCACGGGCAAGAGCTTGGAAACTCAACTTGCTGCCAATGGCACCAAACTTAACACCCATCATCAGCTGCTGCATGATGTTGCTCGCCTTGGCGACGGCACCGCTGTCGCAACGGGCCACGTTGGTAACGGCGTCATCCTCGGCGGCGCGCCTTGGTACGTACGCATCGATGCCGCAGGAAAGGTGACCAAAGACTACGTGCTTCCAACCAGCAACGGCGGCGATGTCGGTCGACAGGTTCTGCCGGAAGGCGCCGACGGCTTCGCGGTCGTCGGAGAATGGGCTGGACCCGGCTACCTGGACGGCGGCGGAGCAGCGTTCGCGGTGCGCTTCAACGGCGCCGACATCTTGCAGGGTTACGTGAACCAGTACGCCACGCCAGCGGGCAAGTTCGCATATGCAATGGCATTTTCTTCGTTCGCCCGCTTGCCGAACGGCCATTATCTCGCCGTCGGCCACGCCGACAAGGTCAAGGGCGGTACCCGCTATGGCTGGGCGATGCGCATGGATGCCTACTTGCAGGGTCCAGGCATGCGCTTCAACACGCAGCTGCCCGCAGACGGGAACTGCAGCTCTGTGCGGTGCGGTCAGTGGTTCCCGGCGCGCTCGCGCAACCATGGCGACGACTGTACGGACGACAACGAATGCACGGTCGGCGACCAGTGCACCGCGGCCAAATGCCAGTCGCACCAACCCAACCCCTGCGACGACGGCAATCCGTGCACTGCAGACGCCTGTTACGCTGGCCCCGGTTGCACTTCAGAGCCAACCAACGACGGCAAGACCTGTGGTACAGACTTGCTGTGTGGCACTGGCAATTGCGGCGGCAAGTGCCTGAACTTACTCAGCGCGACCGCGCCGCTACCCAAACACGAGCAATACGTCCGCGCCGTGCCAGCGCAAGGGGGCGGTTGGTGGGTAACCGGCCAGTCGCGCGCCATCAACATCGACGCCGTCCACCCTTTCGATGCCTGGGCCGGCAAAGTCGACGCCACTGGCAAGCTGGCGCCGTTGTTCGAGTCTGGCCTTGGCAGCTACAACGACTCGCTCGATGCCGTTGTGCCAATGCCCGACGGCAGCGTTTGGCTGGGCGGCTGGGTCGAGCCGACGCCCGGCGACCGCGACGTGTGGCTGGTCAAGCTCGGCGCCGATGGCAAAGTCGTCTCTGACACCAAGACCGCGGCGCCCAAAAGCCAGGCGATCCACCGCGGCTACCCAAGTCCGGCCGGTTGGATTTTCTGCGGCAGCAAGGACGGCCAGGCCTGGTTCGGCGAGCGCGACGCCACCGGCAAGGTGCTGTGGGACTTGACCTTCACATGCAAGAACGGCATTGGGGCAGACACAGGCTACTGTGCGGTCAGCGACGTCGCTACCGGACCGGGCGGAATTTACTGGCTGCAAGCACATGGCGGCGAAGGCGAGCATCTGACGGCGGTGGCGCAGCCCGGCAAGCTGGTGGCCCAGGCACTGCACTATCAGGGTACCCCGAATTTCGGCGGCCGACTGGTCGTCCTTGCCGACAACACCGCGCTATCGGTCCGTAGCTACTGGGACGGCAGCCGCTGGGTGCTGCGCTGGGACAAAGTCGACGCCGGCGGCAAGTCGGTAGCGACCGTCACGGTGCCCAACGCCACCAGCCAGTACGCCCGCGACGCCGTGTTGCAGGCCAATGGCGACTTGCTGATTGCCGGCGCCGCGAACCGCAACGTCTTCATTGGCGTCGGCGCTGTGATCTGGCGCGTCACCCAAGCCGGCAAGGTGGTCTGGGACGAGTCGCCGCAGGTAACCACCCAAGGCCAAAGCTGGTTCGACGCCCTGCTGCCCGGCCCCAAGCCCGGCGAAGTCACGGCCTTTGGCTGGTCCTACGTCAACGCGACGACCAAGCATGACCCGTGGCTGCGCGTCGTCCAAACCGGCGGCAAGGCCTTTTGCAACGGCACCGAATAGGAGGACTGCCATGAAACCCTGGCTCATTGCGGCGATCGTCCTCGCCAGCGCGTGTACCTACAAGATCAACTTTTCAGCGTCCGGCCTCGCCGGTGACGGCAACCTCAAGGCCGAAAGCCGCCCGCCGGAGGCCTTCTCGGCGGTCGAGTCGTCGGGGGCGTTCGAAATTGCGCTGTCCGCTGGCGAAGGCCCGCCCAAGCTCGAGTTGCGCGGCGACGCCAATCTGCTACCGCACGTGCGGACCCGCTTTGAGGGCGGCGTGCTCAAGGTCGACAGCGACCAGGACCTGTCGCCCAACCATCCCCTGGTCGTCACCGCCCACACCACCAAGCTGGAGAAGGTGACGCTCTCCGGCGCGGGCAAGGTGCAGGTCTTGGGGCTGCACGGTCAGAGCTTTGCGCTCAACCTGTCGGGCGCGGCGCATGCACGGCTCGCGGGCGACGTGTCGTCGACCACTTTCGACATCTCGGGTGCGGGCAAGATCGACGCGGCCGAGCTCGTCGCCACCGACGTGCAAGTACAGGTCTCCGGTGCGGGCAAGGCGAGCGTTTACTGTACCGGCAAGCTCAAAGTGGGCATCAGCGGCGCCGGCAAGGTCACCTACGCCGGCAAACCCAAAGCCATCGAGAAGTCGATTTCGGGCGTTGGCGTATTGCGGGCCGAAGAGGAAAAGTAGCCTGCGCCAGCCCAAGCGGCCGGTCAGGCACGGCCTGTACCCAGCGCTGCTCGTGCGACATCGGCGTTGGCATGGCCCCGCAACTCGGCCAAGAGCGCGGCATCGTCGGCACGCTCAGCTAGCGAGGCCGTCGCCGCAGCCAGGTCAGCCGCGGCTGATTCGCCGCGCAAGTCGCTACACGCAGCGGCATCGAGGGGATGCGTCCAGCCTGTCGTCAGGTACTCGGCCCGGCTCGCCAGCTCCGCCAATTGCCGGCGCTGGGTGACCAGGTTGGCGCCGGCCTCGACTGCGCGGCACAGACCCTTGATGGCCGCGTAGCGCACTGCGCCGGCACCATCTTCTGCGGCGACCAGCAGAATCGGCACGGCCTGCCGCTGGCTGCGCCCTGCGGTCAGCGCTTCGGCCCAGGCGCCGGCAGCAGCTTCGCGCACCGACGGGTGATCGTGGGTCGCCAGGCCTTGTGCCAACGCTTCATCGCCGGTTTGTAGCGCCGCCCGGCACAGCAGCCCCGCGGCCTGAAAGCGCACGTCGTCATAGCGCCAGTCGGGTTCTTCGGCCTGCATCCACGCGCGCAGACGGCCAGCCCGGACCAGCACCTGTTTGGCGTCGGTACGCTGTAGCGCCGCAAGCCACAGCCCGCCGAGCGCCGTCTGCGGCTGCGGATCATGGCGCTCGATGGTCGGCAATGCCGCCGAAAGGTCTGCGCCTTGACCACCCAGTCGCTGCAGTGCCTCAGCCGTCCGCGGCAGTCCGTGTGCCAGCAGTGGCACCAACACCGCGCCCGCCTTGCGCACATCGGCCCGCAAAGCTGCCGCGGTCGTTAGCGCCGCCCGCGCCGCGCCCGCACCGCCGCCGTCGGTCAGGTGCCGCAGCTCGTCGACCACCGGCAACAGACCGGCAAAGCGCCAACTGTCGACAAGCAGGGCAAGCGCGGCGTCGATTTGCACCTGCGGCGCCGGATCTTCCAGGGCGGCAAGCAGCACATCTTGGACAGGCAGCAGGCTCGCCCGTTCGCGCGCCATCTGGTGCAAGTCTGCCGCTGCTTGCAGGCGCACCGCCGGGACCGGGTCGAGCAGCAACTGGCCGGCCGCCAGGACTTGTTCGCGCGTCGCCATCGGGACCTCCAGTCAGGGGGGCCAGGGTAGTCCAGCGTTGACCAGGCGGCAAATCACTGCTGGCCGCAATGCAGCGCCAGCAGTTCCCGCCTGCCGCCAACCCGACTACACTGCGCGGCCCCGCGGCCGTCCTCTGCCGCAGCTGTGCGCCATGCTCGACCTTCGCTATGTCGTCGCCCATGCAGATCAAATCGCCGAAAACGTCGCCCGCCGCAACGTGCAGGCCGACGTGTCGGGGCTTGTCGCCGCCGTGCAAGAGCGCAGCGGTGCCTTGGTGCGTCTGGAAGAGGTGCGGCGGGTGGCCAACGTCGTCGCGCGCCAGACCGGCAAGCCGACGCTGGATGCCGCCGGTCTGTTTGCGGCGCTGCCAGAGTTCTTGCGCGTGGCGTTCGGACTTGCGACCGACGCCGAGGTGCGCGCGACCGACCGGCCGTGGCTGGTGCAGATCGGCAAGGCGCTCAAAACCATGGAGCCGGCGCTGGCCGCCGACGTTGACCGGCTGGAAAAGGACATCGACGCCAAGGCCCGCTTGCTCCCCAATCTGACCCACCCCGACGTGCCCGGTGGTGCCACGGATGACGATCACCGCGTGCTGCGCGAGGTCGGCAGCCGGCGCGACTTCGCCGCCGAGGGCTTAGCGCCACTCGATCACGTGCAGCTATCCGAAAAACTGGGGCTCATCGACTTCGAAGCCGGGGCCAAGGTCGCCGGTCAGAAGTTCTACTTCCTGCAGCGTGAGCTGGTGCTGCTCGACCTGGCGCTGCAGCGCTTTGCTATCGACTTGCTGGTCCGCCGCGGCTTCACGCCGATGGTCACGCCGGACCTCGCCCGTCCGGACATCTTGGAGGGCATCGGCTTTAACCCGCGCGGCAGCGAGTCGCAGGTATACAGCGTCGCCGGCCACGACCTGTGCCTGGTCGGCACGGCCGAGATCACCATCGGCGGCATGCTGGCCGACACCATCTTGGAAGCCGAGCAGTTGCCGATCCGCATCGCCGGTATCTCGCATTGCTTTCGGACCGAAGCCGGCGCTGGCGGTCGCGAGTCGCGCGGGCTGTACCGCGTGCACCAGTTCACCAAGGTCGAGATGTTCGTGTTTTGCGAAGGCGATCTCGCCAGCTCCGAGGCGCACCACCAGGAGCTACTAGCGATTGAAGAGGAGCTGTTCACGGCGCTTGAGGTGCCGTACCGCGTGCTCGACATTTGTGCGGGAGACTTGGGCGCCCCGGCCTACCGCAAGTTCGACCTCGAAGCCTGGATGCCCGGTCGCGGCGCGTGGGGCGAAATCACCAGCACCTCCAACTGCACCGACTTCCAGGCCCGCCGCCTGCAGATTCGCGCTCGTCCCGAGGCCGGAGCCAAGCCCAAGCTGGTGCACACGCTCAACGGCACCGCGATTGCCTTGTCGCGCGGGCTGATTGCGGTCCTGGAGAATCACCAGCAGGCCGATGGGTCGATCGCGATGCCGAAAGCGCTTTTGCCGTACCTGCCGTTCGAGCGGATTGGGCCGCGTTAAATCCGAGCTGTACGCCACAACTACTTGGTAACCTTTCTTGGCCCATCCACCCGCAATTGCAACAGAAAATACGGCGGCATGCAGGTGCTCTGGCCATCCGGCCCCGGCGTGCATACGTAGTCGTCGCGGCATGGCGCACCGGGTGAGCACACCGGCATCGCTTTCTTGTTGTGGTTTTCGGCCGCGCAGCGCGAAAAAGGCAGACCGCGCGCGAGGCACGCATTGAAGCTGGAGAAGATCGGGATTGCCGCACAGGCCGCCGCGGGGTTGCTGGCGTCACAAGACCCAGCGCAAATCCCGCCTGGAAAGCCGGCGAATGCCGACTCGCAAAAGCCGCCAGCCTGGCACACCGTTTTGCCTTTGGTGGTGCGGCCGTCGCGGTGGGCGTCGGGGTCGGCGCTCAGCGGACCCGCATCGCAAGGGCTGCCCAGGCGCGGCTTTTCCGGCGCACAGGTGCCGACTTCCGGGTCGCCGACGCTGACGCAACGCAGGCCCGGCCCGCAGCCCCAACCCGCAAACGCAGGGTCGCCGAGACCGCAGTGGTCGCCCATCCGACCGATTGTTGTGGGCAACTCGGCGTGCGGAACTGCGGGCGACGGGGTCGTCATCGCACCCGTCAGCCACTGCGACGCCTGCGCGCGAAACGGCAACAGTCCGTGCAAGTGCGGCGACACGGCAATGTCCAGCCCATCCGGCGTGCCCGACGGTTGGCGTCCAGTGATGTGAAAGCCCGCGACACTGCGGCTTTGGTGGCAGCCCTGGCAGGTCAGGCTGTCCAGGCGGCGCAGCAAGCCGGCTGGCGTCCGCAGGTTCTCCAGCTTTTGCAGGGGCACGCCAGCAAAGTCTCCGACACCGAACACTTGCCGCCATGGCCGATTGGTCAGGCGGCCAAAGCCGTGCGGCGTCACCGAAGTCGCCTGCGTCGCCAAGAATTTGTCGGGTACGCGAACTACACCTCGGTCGATGGCCGCGAGGTTGGCCGGGTCGCGCAGCCACTGCAACAGCACACCCTTGCCAGACGGGAGGTGGCGCATCGCCTCGACGTCCGGGGTGTTTTCCAGCAGAGCCTTTCGCAGCGGCCCCGCCGCGTCCGAGTGAAACGCCCGCAGGCTGTACTCGGCATGGCCACCTAGATCGCCGCGTACGCTCGACGGCCAGCGCACGGTTTGCACGTTGGTTTCCAGCGACTTGAGCCTTACCCGGATTGCCCGACCCAACACGGCGGTGGTCACCGCGGCCTTGGCGCGTTCGGCGGTCGCAAGGTTCCCAGACGCGAGCCACCGCCTGGCCACGTCGGCGCAGGTCTGGCCCGCGTCAGGGTCTTGCCAGAACACGGCGTTCCAGGTCATCGGCAGCAAGAACGTGCCGTACTGCAAACGGTACACCAGGCGCGTTTCGCCACAGTGACTGCTGGCGAACGGCTGACGGTCTGGGCGATTGACGATAGCCACCAGCACCAGGGTCGACTCGGCGCTGGTCAGCCAGGCGGGGTCGAAGCGACGGTGGCTGTACCGCAGGCCGATGCCGGATTTCGGGTCCTTCTTCGCAGCGGCCTCCAGGTCGGCGCGCACCGCGTCCAGCACCAGTTTCATATCGGGTCGCACTGCCAGCGCGGCCAGGTTGCGGTCTGCGGCGGCCTCGGGGCCGAGCGCAACTTTGGCGAAGGCGAGGTCGCTGGCATTCCACGCGGCAAGGAGCGCCGGGTCATCGACGACGAGCACGGGCGCAAGCGCCGTTGGCAGCGCTGGGGCTGGCGCGGCTGCCGTCGGCGCCACCACCGGCGGCGCTGCAGCGGGCGAGGTTGGTCTTGCACAAGCCCATTGCAGGGCTAGTGCCACCGCAAGCAGGCTCGCGGGTTGGAGAAAGCGGTGCACGTGCGAGCCTTGGCGGCACTGGCCGAGCCTTGCGGCAGTGTCGGTGTGGCGGGCGCAGCGGTCAACCTGGAACGGTGTCGGTGCGCACGCGTGCGGTTGTCTGTATCCGTGTGCTTGATGTCCAATCGCCATCCTGGGATCTTTTGGTGCGGACGCCCGCCCTGCCGATGCAGTCGCCGCAGTCGCCCAATTCCGCAGCCGTCTGCTCGCGCGACCGTTGTTGCCGCATCGGATGCCGGCCGGTAGGATATTGCATGACCCACCGCTGTGTTCAATGTCACCGCGTCTACGCTCAAGGCTTCTCAAAGTGCCTGGACGACGGCGCACCCGTTTTGCCTGACGTCAAGCAGGGCGATGCGCTGGTTGGCACTGTTTTGGACAACCGCTTTCGCATCGACGCCATGCTTGGTCAGGGCGGCATGGGTACCGTGTATCGCGGCACCCAGAAATCGATCGGCCGCACCTTTGCGATCAAGACGTTGCGCGCGGAACTGACCCAAAGCGAAGACGCCGTCAGGCGTTTCTATCGCGAAGCGCGCCTGGTGTCGCAACTCAACCACCCGAACATCGTGACCGTCTTCGATTTCGGCGCGACCGCGGACGGATTGCTGTATTTGGTCATGGAGTTTGTGGCCGGACCCACGTTGTACCGCGCGCTTCGCCGCGGTCGCATGGCGTTGCCGCGCGTCGTGCACATTGTCGGCCAGGTATGCGATGCGCTGAGCGAGGCGCATACGATCGGCATCATTCACCGCGATCTGAAACCGGAGAACATTGTCCTCACCGAGAACGCAGCCCAGCGCGACATCGTCAAAGTGCTGGATTTCGGCGTTGCCACGGTGGTGCGGGACGGCGGCCCGTCGGGCACGCGGATTACTCGCCTTGGCGCGGCTGTCGGGACGCCAAGGTACATGAGTCCCGAGCAGGTCAACGGCGTCGCTGCCCTGACGCCAGCTTCAGACTTGTACGCGCTCACGCTTATCCTGCTGGAGATGTTCAGCGGCAGACAGGCCTTTGCCGACAGCAACGCTGCGCAAGTCTTGGTTTCGCAAGTGTCGGCTCCGCCACCGACGCTGGGCGAGTTGGCCCCAGACCTGGCGTGGCCTGAGCAAATGGACGCCTTTGTCGCCAGGGGCCTGGCCAAGACCGAGTCGCATCGCGCGCAAGATGCCCAAACTTACAAGCGGATGCTGCAAGCCGCGGCCAGCGGTCAACCGTTTGAGCCGGCTGTCGCCGCATCTTTTGACCGACCTCTGGCGATGGCAGCCGCCGATGACGCCGGCAGGGTTGGGACCGGCAATACCGACCTCATCAGCGCAGCGACCCAAGACCACACCGGTGGCCATTCGTCAGAAATGGCCACAGAAATTCGGCGGCAGCCACCGCGATGGGTTGCCCCCCTCTCCAACCTGACCGCGGCAGCTGATCTCGGCAGCCAGGCGCAGACCGCGAGGGCGTTGCCCGACGTGGCGGCAGAAGTTCGTCCGGATGCCTCAGAACTGCCGGCTGCGTACACCGAGATGTACAGCGTGTCGTCACCAGAACCGCACGCCGCCAGCCCAGCCGCGGTCCAGGCCAGCGCATCGCCTGACCACCCACCGGACGGCCCGACGCCGCAGACAAACGCGGTGGCACCCATCGCCCAACCACAGCCAGCAATGACCGGGACGGCCTCTGACGGCACCACAGCAGCGGTGCCAGCGCGGGTCGCAACTGCGCCACCGCGAGACACGGCTACCGCGCATTCGCCTGACCCAGCGCAGCCGTCGAGCCGTCGAACTGCCGGCATTGTTCTGATCGGGCTGCTCGCCATTGCCGCCGGAGTGGCCTGGCAGGTCGCACATGTGCGCCAACAGCCGGTCGCTAGGGCCAGCGCTGCCCCGACTGTTCCGGTGCAGCCGCCGCTTGGTTTGCCTGCGACGGAACGGCCGGACACCAACGCGACCGCTGTCAGCGGGGCAACCGCTTCGCCGACATCGGGCGGAGGGCTGCCACAAGCGGCCACACCTGCTGCAGCCGCACCGCCGACCAAACCCGACGCTACGGTACGCAAGAAGGCCAGGGTGAACCGATTCGGCCTGGAGTAGCGCGCAGCCGTGCGCCCGTCTTGCTCGCACTCAACCAACCTGACTGTCTGCTGCTGCTAGAGATCGATTTTCGGCGTCTGAAGCACGTCGATCTCGCCAATCACGGCGTCACTGGGCGTCGTGCCGGCCCCGTCGCCCTTGGCGGCGGCGGTGTCGCTGGTATCGGAGCGCGCGAAAGCGTCGGCTCCCGAGGCGTCCGGTTGCGCGAGTGCGTCGCTCACGTCTGGCGCAAGGCACGAAGGCAGCCCGGCGACAGCACATGTGGCCAGGACAAGGGCGAAATTGCAGCGAAAACGAGAAGTTATGCACACTCTCAGAACGTCCATTGCACCACCACCGCGCCGCCATCGGTCGGGATCACCACAACTGCGGGTCCCGCCGTTGATGCTGGCCGAAGCCAAAGCCACGTCGCCAACGCGGTCCCGAGTCCGCCGAGCGCAACGCCGGCTGCGCCGATCTGGTAGCGCGTTTTCAAGTCTCGCCGCTGACTTTGGTAGGCGGTCAGGCTGAGGTTGCCGGCCAGATACGCGCTGTTGTCGGCCGCAGAGTCGCTTGCGGCGGAACTCATGGCGCCTGCGCCGGCAAGCAGTGCAACCACGCCGGCGGCACCGACCGTCGCGGCGACCCAGTTGCTGCCCCCTGTCGACGGGTCGGGGCGCGCACCTGCGGGACCGCCTGAAGGTGCTACTGGCGTCGTCGGGACGGTTCGGCCGGTCGTTTCCGCTGGCACATGGGCATCGCTGACTGGCTTTGCGGCGGGCGCGGGTGCTGGCAACACCCCTTCCTTTACCTTGGGCGCTGGCGGGTCTGGCGTACCGCTGGCGCACGGGTTGCAGGCCAACTCGCGGTCGTCTTGCGGTGCCAGCACGACATCAAGACCGACACCGGAACAACCGGCAACATCGACGCGCAACTTGCGCCGCCCAGCCCTGGTCCACAGCACCCACGCAGTGTCGCGCGCCTGCATCGGTTCGCTGTCCACAGTCACAACCGCGGTGGCCACCGCAGGGGCGACGCGAACCGTGAGCCGTGCAAACCCTCGCGCCACCAGTTGTTTTTCAGTCACAAGTCGCTCGGACTGCGTCTTGGCCACTTCGCTGGCAACTGTTGCATGTTGCGCTGCGCGCCATAGCCAGAGTTCGGACGCAACCAGGTCGTTGTCCAGCGCGGCGGTCTTGCCGGCATTGAATGCGTAGCGCCACTGTGGCGCGATAGCGTACGCGCGCTCAAACATGGCTCTGGCGGCGCGCAAATCACCTGCGTTTGCCAACTCCATTGCGGTCTTGTACGCCTGATCTGCCGGTTCGGCCGCCTCGGCGGCTTGGGGCGCGACCAGCGCAACCGCCAAATACCCCATCGCGCTCATCGCGCACGCAAGGCTGAACCGAAGCCATGGACTCCTGCAGTTCCGCGTCTTGCACGGAGACGGCTGCCGCCCATGTCGGCAGGCGGCTTTGTGAATTGTCGAGCTAACCCACTGTGGTTCCACGAATTCTCGTTGGCCGGAGGCGGCGATTGCCCGCATCGTGGCGGGCGGCCGAACTGCGGGCAGACAGGTTAGTCGACACCGATCGCCCAAACAAGGCCGCTCCGGCTCAGTCATGGCAAGGCTACCATAGGCTGCTGCAGTTTTCTGCCGCTGGCGATGATGCCCTGGCGCGAGGTCCGGGCATCGAGAATAACCGTGCAATCATATTTGCGCAGACATTGCGCACATTTACGGCCCCCAGCCTGGGTATTCGCCGACGCCAGCCGCATAATCCTTTACAGGACCAAATTGGTCCGATTTCAACGCATGCCCCTCACCAGGGTGGCGCAAACGGACAACTTTTGCCTGCGGGCGGAGGCACTTCATGATCCAATCATTTGAATTTCATCTGGTTTATCGTCGGTCCGCCGTGGCGCCGCTGCTGCTAGCAGCCGCCTTGGTCTGCGCGGTCGGCTGCGTCGAAGCCAAGCCAAAAGCAACGGCTGATGCCGCTGCCACAGTCGACGGTAAGGACGGCGCCGCAACCGACGCGGTGGCTTGCGAGGCGGCAAAAACGGCTTGCAACGGTACGTGTGCAGACCTGCAAGCCGACCCGGCGAACTGCGGCGCGTGCGGCAAGAGCTGTTCCGCAAAGGAAGTCTGCAATGCCGGCAAGTGCGCCGCAGGGTGCCCGAGCGGAACCACCAATTGCAGCGGGGCATGCGTCGACCTTAAGACCAGCGCCGACCACTGCTCGGCATGCGGCAAAGCCTGCAGCTCAGCGGCCAATGGCAGTCCCCTCTGCGCCGACGGCCAATGCGGCATCGAGTGCAAGTCGGGATTCGCCAAATGCAACGGCGTCTGCGTGGACACCACGGGCGATGCCAAGAACTGCGGGGGATGCGACAAGGCCTGCGCGGCGGTCGCCAATGGTGACGTCACCTGCGCGCAATCCAAGTGCAACACGGTGTGTAAGGCCAGTTTTGATTTGTGCGGCAACAAGTGTGTCTCAACCCAAAGTGAACCCCTGCATTGCGGCGGCTGCGACAAGCCCTGCGGCAAAGACACCGTCTGCGCGGGCGGCAAGTGCACCACGAGTTGCCCAGACGGTACGACCAACTGCGGCGGAGCGTGCGTAAACATGCAATCTGACACCGCCAATTGTGGAGCGTGCGCGCAGACGTGCACCTTTCCAACTAACGCGTCGCCCATCTGCAAAGGCGCGGCTTGTGCGTTCCAGTGCAAGGACGGCTTCGCTCAGTGCGGCATCGAATGCCTCGATACCAAAGGCGATCTGGAAAACTGCGGCGGATGTGGCAACAAGTGCGCGAACCCGGCCAACGGTTCGGCTACGTGCAAAGAAGGCAAATGCGGCGTCGTCTGTCTGCCCTCCCATACCGAATGCAACGGCAAATGCATCGACAAAGGCTCTGACTTCAACAATTGCGGCGAGTGCGGCAAGGTCTGTAGCCCAAATCAAGTGTGTTCAGGCGGCAAGTGCACGACAAGTTGCCCGAGCGGAACCACCAACTGCAGCGGGTCCTGCGTCGATCTCAAAGCTGATCCGAGCAACTGCGACGTGTGCGGCGCCAAATGCAGTGCGCCCAGCTACGGCAAACCGGTTTGCTTGTCGGGCAAATGCGGCTTCGACTGTGACGCCAGCTTCGCCAAGTGCGGCGACTTGTGCATCGATACCGCCACGGACCTCGACAACTGTGGGAAATGTGGGACGAAGTGTGCAGTGCCCAACTTTGGCCAGCCGACCTGCGCTGCGGGCAAGTGTGGCGTCCAGTGCAACACCGGGTACACCGCCTGCGGTACGCAGTGCATCGACACCAAAAGCGACAAGGTCAACTGCGGCGGCTGCGGCAAGGCCTGCGGGTCGGATCAGGTCTGCTCGGGCGGCCAGTGCATCACGTCCTGCCCGGCGGCAACCACCAATTGCGGTGGCTCTTGCGTGGATCTCAAGACTGATGTGAAAAACTGCAACGGATGCGAAAACTTGTGCACTGCGCCCGCCGACGGCGTGGCGAGCTGCGCCGCAGGAGCCTGTGGCTTCGATTGCTTGCCAGGAACCGCGAAATGTGGCGACAAGTGCCTGTCCCTAGCTGCCGACGTCAAGAACTGCGGCAAATGCGGGCAGGTCTGTGCGGCGCCAGGCGGGGGCGCGGCCACGTGCGCGGCCGGCGCTTGTGGCGTGACGTGCAACACGGGCCTGACTTTGTGCAATGGCGCCTGCGTGAACCTGCAGTCCGACGCCGCCAATTGTGGCGGTTGCGCAAAAGCCTGCGGTTCTAATCAGGTGTGCTCGGGCGGTGCCTGTGTGACAAGTTGCCCGAACGGCACCACGCAGTGCTCCGGCGCTTGCATCAACACGCAGGGCGACGTCAAGAACTGCGGCGCTTGCGGCAAAGCGTGCTCGGCACCCGCAAATGGCGAACCCATTTGCAACACCAGCGCCTGCGACTTTTCGTGCGGCGCCGGGTTCACCAAGTGCAGCGACAAGTGCCTGGATACCAAGGCTGACGCCAGCAATTGCGGCGGCTGCGGCAAGACCTGCGTTGCACCTGCTAATGCCGACGCAGCCTGCGCCAAGGGTGTGTGCGATTTTACCTGCAAGTCTGGATTCTCGCTGTGCAACGGCAAGTGCGTGGACACCAAGACCGACGGCGCCAACTGCGGATCCTGCGGCAAGGCCTGTCTGACGCCCACCGTCTGCAAAGCAGGCAGTTGCGGCTTGTAGCCGCGGAGAACGCAGTGCGCTCCCGGCGTGAGCAGTCCGCGACGATATCGCTGCGGCTGGTCGCGCCGGGGCGCCCTATTTGCCCGAGATTGTCCCCGTGACGTTGACGTCGACGCGCAGCGTCACGGTCGCCTCGACGGTGGTGTCCTGGGGCGGCGAGTGGCCGTCGACCTTGGTGGTCAGGCTCATATTCGGCGCCGTGACGTACGGCTTGAGGTCCACTTCGAGCAACTGCAAGTCTACCTGGCTTTGGTTGGCTGCAAAGGGCCCGCCTTTGGCGACCAGCTTCTTTTCGAGGCCACTGGATTCGGCAAAGAACTCAATGCTCTTGAAAAACGACAGATCCTGGCCACTCGGCGGTTTGACGACCCGCATGCGCAGCATTTTGAGCTTGATGGTGTCGATTTGGTTGGGCTTGACCCCCTGGTTCTGCATTTCCGTGGAATTGCTGAGTTGCATGTCGCTGAGCGCCGCAAACCCAAGCGGCGTCAAGACCTGCGTAAGCAGCGACCCCGGCACGACTGTCTGGGCACTGCGCGTGATGTCAAAATCGTCCAGGCTGGTTCCGCTGGTGCACGCGGCCGCGAACGCGAACACCAACCACCGCGCGCTAAGGACCGGGAAAGCGTGATGGCGGAATTTTGTGGGCATGATGTTCCTTGGTGCGATTTTGGCACCCCTGGCGTGCGGCAAAGACTGGCACGCAGCGCAAGCAAGTACAACCGCCTTTGCGTGCCAACGGCGGCCTGCACCGCTTCGGCACTACACCGCATCCTGCCCGGCGTGACGCCAACGGCTTCTCAAGGTGCCCGCGCCCGACTCGGGCCGCTGCCTGCCAACGATTTGGTTGGGGTGTTCCGAATCGACCCTGCTCCCATTGCAGACGGTGAACAATGCGCTACCACAGACTGACTGGCGAGATGCCGCGCGTGGTTGATCTGGCCCTCAGCGAAGATCACTACGCCCAGATGCTCAGCATGTCATCGGAATTACATTGTATTATTGACGAGGACGGGTGCTTTTTGTTTCTCAACGCCGCTTGGAGCAAGGCGCTGGGTTACTCTCTGGAAGAAGTGCGGCAGCAACCCCTGCTCTATTGGGTGCATCCCGAGGATCGCGATGCCACGGCCAAAGCGCTGACGCGCGCGCACGGCGGCGAGGTGCAAAATGGGGTCGAACAGCGTCTTGTTGCGCTAGACGGCCGCCCGGTGTTGGTGCGCTGGACATGGCAACGCACCGCAACACCACAGCAGGTTCTCGGCGTCGGACTGGACATTACCGCGGCGATGGCCGAAGCAAAGCTCTACCAAAGCGCGGTGGATGCGATAGAAACTGGCGTCATGATGATCAACGCAGCAGGGCAAATTGTGTTGGTTAATCGAAAGTTTGAGTCGATGTTCGGCCACTCCCGTGAACACATCATCGGCAAATCCATGCAAACTGTTGTGCCCGCTGCCGTAAGTCTGGCCCGCACCAGCCAATCGGTCAGGCTGCCGAATTCACCGGCCGCGCAGCCGGCCGCTGGGCAAGGAGATCAGTTTGGCGTTCGCAAAGACGGCAGTCAGGTACAGGTCGAGCTTCACATCAACTCAGTCGACACGAGCACCGAAAAATATTTGCTCGCGTCGATCGTGGACATTACCGATCGGATGCGCCAAGAGGAGCAACTGCGCGCCAACTTGGCGGAATTGCGCCGGCACCGCCACGAAATGCTGCTGTTGACCGAAATGTCTTCGCTGCTGCAGCACGCCGTTGCTGCGCCAGAGGCCTACGCCATTGTCTCGGCGTTTGCACCGCGACTGTTTCCTGATTTGCCGGTTTCCGTCTACGCCCTGGATCCCGACCAGCTTTTGCTGCAGCGCGTCGTCGTCGTCGGTGAGCACGGCGACGATGCCGGTCTGGATCCCAATGATTGCTGGGCGCTGCGCCGTGGCCAGGTGCATCGGTCGGCACTTGGTTTGCCGCCACAATGCAGCCATCGGCGTATGACGGCAAACGAGATCACGGTGTGCGTGCCAATGGCGGCCCACGGACGCAACCAGGGTCTGCTGGCCATTACCGCAGATCGCGGACAGCTCGACCCGCAAGCCTCAGGTCCGCTCGAGTCGCTGGGCAAATCGGTTGCCGACCAACTGGCATTGGCACTGAGCAGCCTTGACCTCCGGGCGAAGCTGCATCGGCTGTCGGTGCGTGATCCGCTCACGGACTTGTACAATCGCCGGTTTCTCGACGAAGCCGGCGAGCGGGAGTTGTCGCGCGCGCGCCGCCATGGCCAAAACGTCAGCGTGCTCTTGCTCGACTGCGACAACTTCAAGACCTACAACGACACGCATGGGCACATGGCCGGCGACGCCGCATTGCGCGAATTGGCGGAATTGTTACGGGCTAACGCGCGAAAAGAAGATGTTGTTTGCCGCTTTGGCGGCGAAGAATTCATGATCATCCTTTCTGCGACGGATTGCGCCAGGGCCGCCCAGCAAGCAGAGCGGTTGCGGGTGGCCTGCCAAACTGCAACCCAAGGTCGGTTGACCGTGTCGATCGGCGTCGCCGTGTTTCCAGACGATGCCACAGGTTGGACCGGGTTGGTGGCACATGCCGATGCAGCGTTGTATCAGGCCAAAGCGGCAGGCCGTAACTGCGTAAGGATATTTGCGATAGCCAACGCTCAGCCTGGCGAATAGGGTTGCGCCAAACACCGGACGCGCCGTCGCTTCACGGCCCGGCGTCTGCCGCCATTGCCGCCCCTTCGACCAGCGACCAGCGCTTGCCCGCCACAACCCCCGAAAACACCTCGGTCTTGCCGCCCAGCCAGCGAGCCTCGACCTTGTCTATCGCCGGGTCCGGGCCGAGCCCGGAATGCACGCGCTTGGGCCCCTGCACGTTCCAGTGGCCGCCGCCCAGCCGTACGTCGCGCATCTGCACTTTGCCGCCCGCATGGACGTACAAGCGTACGCCAACCGCATCGCGGCTGCTTTGGGTTCCACGCAGGTCAAATTGCACCCAGTGGCCCTCGCCGCCCAGGCGGTTGTCCAACTGGGGCACGTGCGGCTTCTCCGGCGCGCTCGCAAACATCAGGTCCAGGTCGCCATCGCGATCGGCGTCGAGCCACACCACCCTGCCGGCCCGGTGCAAGGCCGCGCCGGCCTCGTAGGTCACGTCGACGAAGCCATTTGGGTGGTCGTTGCGGTAGAGGCGCGTGTTGTGGCCGGGATAGACGCCGGCGATGACCAGATCCAGGTCGCCGTCGTTGTCGTAGTCGCCCCAGGCGGCGTCGATGTCGCCTTCGTCGTAGAGGATGCCCGAGGCCTGCCGCACGTCTTGAAACTGCCAGCCCGGTGGGCCCAGGTTGTTGCCGAGCACGCTGGTGTCGCTCCACGGCTGCGTGCGTGGGTGGGCGAGGTTGCACACGAACACGTCCATGTCGCCGTCGTTGTCGTAATCGGCGAACTCGGCGCCGTAGGTGTGGCCACCTGTCAGGCCCAACGCCTTGACGTCGGCTGGCGGCATGATTTCGACCTGGTGCAGCCCGACCAGTGGCGCCACATCGGTGAACGCGCCCTTGCCGTCGCCCGGTAGATTGAAGGTCTGCCAGGTCTACGCCGACGGCGCCGTGACCTCTGCCTCGATCGGCGGCATCACGTCGCGCGACAAGTCGGCCATTTTTGCCACGGCCCCGGGTAGCTGCGGCCACAGGTGTCCATCACGCGCAACCGCACCTTGCCGGCACCCCTTAGCGCACATGCCCCCGCGTTGCTTCACGTCCCGTTGCCCCACGGATCGAGCGCCAGCACCCAGGCGTTGGGCACAGTAAACCCGGTCGCCGTGTTGCCACCGATTAGAATCGAACCATTGGGCGACACCGCGATGGCAGCGAATGCGTCATTGGCCGCACCGCCGAAGCTTTTGTCCCATTGAATGTTGCCCAACTTGTCGACCACGAAAAGCCAGGCGTCGTCGCTGGTTTTGCCCTCGGTGCCGGACCAACCGGCAATCGCGACATCGCAGCCCTCCAGTACCGCGAGCGCACGAGCGTAGTCTGCTCCGACGCCGCTATAGGTCAATTCGTAGAGCTGCCCGCCGTCTTTGTTGAGCACTATGATCCAGGCATCAAGCGCCCCAGCGCCCTTGCTCGCCCTCGCGCCGACGACGACAAAACCGCCCGCCGGCAAGGGCTCAATCGCATACAGATAGTCATTGGCGTCCCCACCGTAGTCCCAGTTGTACGAGGCCTGACCGGCTGAGGTCCAAAGCACATCTTGTCCTGCAGCCCATGCGAGGTCGGGTGCGTGTAGAACCCGGCGGTGAAGTAGTCATTTTGTTGGCCGACGACGACGCCCTTGCCAAAGGTATTGTTGCCACCTCCGCCGCCCCAGGCCGTTTGCGACAGCGGCGAAAGGTCGCCTGACAGCCGAAAAAGGCCCATGTTGCTCAATCCCTGGCTGACGTAGCCGGTGGCCACAAAGCCTGCTGTGCCTGCGTCGGCGCGCAGGTCATAGACGCCGGAGTAGTCGCCAAAGTTGTTGGTCTTGGTCGCAATCGCATTGCCTGTGCCGTCAAAGCGCACGTAGAGTTGACTCGGCACGCCGCCCACTGGCGTACGTACCCCCGCAACCACCAACGTCTGGTCCGGCGCCACCACCGCGGCGTTTAGCCCGTCGCTGGTATTGCCGGTGATGAAGGTCTTCCACAGTTCCTTGCCGGTCGCGTCGTACTTGGCGGCAAAGCCATCGTAGTCCGCGACTTTGGCGTAGCCGACCACGCCGACGCTGCCGTCTTGAAACGCTACGACGTCGGTCACCCACTGGTTGCTGGCACCCATCGCGGCGAATTTGCTCTCGAACAGCTTGCCTTTCTGACCCGACGTACAAACCCCGTTCTGGCACTTGTCGCCGATGGTGCATGCGCCGGCGTCGCAAACGGCCCCTGTTGCGGGCGCGGTGGCGCAGCCCTTGGCCTTGTCGCAGCTGTCGGTGGTGCAGTCGTTGCCGTCGTCGCACAGGGTCGGCTTGCCGCCGATGCACTTGCCCTTGTCGCAGCTGTCGCCGCTCGTGCAGGGGTTGTTGTCGCTGCACGCGGCCTTGTTTTGGGTCGCGGTGCAGGTACCGCCGGGCTTGATGCAGCTGTCGTCGGTGCAGGCGTCGCCGTCGTCGCACTTGGCGGTGTTGGGCAGGTGGGCGCAGCCTTTCTTGGGGTTGCAACTGTCGGCGGTGCACTCGTTGTTGTCGTCGCATGCCAGCGTGGTGCCGGGCTTGCACACGCCGCCCTCGCAGCCGTCGCCGTCGGTACAGACGTCGGCGTCGCTGCAGGTGGCCTTGTTGTTGGCGGTCGTGCAGCCCTTGACGCCGTTGCAGCCGTCGGTCGTGCACGGGTTGCCGTCGTTGCAGTCCTGCAGGCTGCCGCCCGAGCAGAAGCCGCCGGTGCACAAGTCGTCTTTGGTGCGCGCGTTGCCGTCGTCGCATGCCTGGCCGAGCACGGCGTTGTGCTCGCAACCGATCTTGATGTCGCACGGGTCGGCGGTGCACGGGTTGCCGTCGTCGCAGTCTTGCGTGGCGGTTCCTGGCAGGCATGTGCCCTTGCTGCACACATCGCCGACCGTGCAGACGTTGTCGTCGCTGCACGGCGCCGTGTTCAGGGCATGGACGCACACACCGTTTTGGGTGCAGCCTTCGGTGGTGCACAGGATGCCGTCGTCGCAGGCGCCGGGTGCGTTGGGCAGGCACTCGGCGGCTTTGCAGTCCACGCCGCAACTGGCTGCATTTTCAGAGTTCTGCGCGCAGGTGCTGCAGATGCCGTCGCCGCAGTAGCCGCAGTCGGTCGGGCAGTTGCTCCAGTCTTCGTCCTTGTCGCAGGTGCAGTTGCCGCAGCCGGGCTTACAGTCCTCCGGGCAGCCCTTGGGGCCGCCGTCGTCAGGCTCGCAAAAGCTGTTGCCGCAGGTCTTGAACTTGCAGTCTTCCTTGCAGGTGACCGGCGACTCGCCGGGCTCGCACTTGCCGTTGCCGCACGCGGTCGAGCAGTCCTTGGCGCACGACGTGGCCGATTCGCCGCACGCAAAGCCCTTGCACTGCCCGTCGCCGCAGGTGCCGCAGCACTCGGTCGGGCACACCGTCGGGCCCTCGCCGGCCGAGCAGGTGCCGTCGCCGCACGCCGCGCAGTCCAGTGGGCAGGTCGTCACGTTCTCGGCGCATGCGGCGTTGCAGTTCTTGTCGCCGCAGGCGCATTGCGCGGGTAGTTGTGCTACGTCGATCTTGGCTGCGTCCGTGGCCGGTGTGGTTAGGTTTTCGTCGCCGCCGCAACCGGCGACGGCGAGAGAAGTGGCCACAGGTGGCAGGGCGGTCAGGCGCATAGAAGCCTCCGGTCGAGGCAGCCAGCGTACCGCGCACGTGCGGCCACCTGCAGGCCGGCACTTGCACGTAGGGGGGGGTATGTTCAACGTGTTGATCCTGCTGTGTAATTGGCCGTAGGTTTGATCGCGGCAGGCTCTGACCCATTGCACGCCGCCTGCAACGTCGCCAGAATCGCCGTGCGCCGCACCAGCGGCCGCGGATCGCATGGCCAAGCCAGCCCCAAAGCCCAGTCTGCCGGCGGCAACCAAGCCAACTGACACGCCCCCAAGCTGGCTTGCGCGCAACCGCGACCTGGCGCTTGCTGCGGCATTGGTCGTGTGCGCGCACCAGTTCTACGCGCAGTGGCGCAACCACGAAATCACCGACTCGAGCTATACGCTGCTTGCCGCCGAGTTGCTGTGGCGCGATGGCTCGCTGGCCCTGGACCGCGCACTGCCCGCGGTTCTCGCCGCGGCCGACCGGCGCGCACCCACCGCTGCAGAACGCGAAGCCGGTGCCGCCGGCGCCGTTCCCTACCAGCTGCAGCCGCTGGCGCGCAGCGTTGCCCCCGACCCGAGTCGCCGGCTTTGGCTGTGGTATCCGCGCTCGCCGGTAGTTCTGGCCGCCCCGTTCGTGCCTGTGCTGCACGCACTGGGTCATTCGGCGCTGACCGCCGACGGACACTACGACCCAGCGGGCGAAGCGGCGATGCAGGTGCGCTTGGCGGCGTGGCTGTGTGCGCTGTCCGTTGGATTGGCCTACCTGCTTGCGCGGCTGTGGTTGGGGCCCTGGTCGGCGGTGCTGCTGGCCGTCGGGTTCGCGGTGGCATCGCCTTTGTGGTCGGTCGCCGGTCGGGCGCTCTGGACCCACGACTGGGGGGTGGTATTCGGCCTGGGCGTGTGCCTGCACTTGGGCCGCACGCTCATCGCCGGTTCGCGCGTCAACCCGTGGTTGACCGGGTCGCTGCTGGCGCTGCTGTACTTGTGCCGGCCGGCGTTTGCCGTCGAAATCCTGACCACCATGGCGTATCTGGTGTGGCGCGAGCGCAAGGCTGCTTTGCAAGTCGCGGCCGTTGGCGCCAGTTGGGCCGTCGCGTTTGCGTTGTGGTCGCACGCGCAAGAGGGCGCCTGGCTGCCCGACTACTACCGCCACGCGCGCCTTGCGCCCGGCCACTTTTGGGTCGGCCTCTACGGGGTGCTGTTGTCGCCGAGTCGCGGGCTGCTGGTCTACACGCCCATGTTGCTGCCGTGCCTCGCGCCGCTGGTCATCTGGCGGGCGCGAATCGGCCATCGACCGCTAGTGCTGTCCGCCACGGCGACGGTGGCGGGTCACGCGGTTCTGCTCGCGCTCTACCCCAACTGGTGGGGCGGCCACTCGTTTGGCGCGCGCCTGATGCTCGACACGCTGCCGTGGACAGTGGTGCTCGCCGCCGCTGGGTGGGCGACGGCGCAGGCCGCGCTGGTTGGCCGCTCGATGCTACAAGCCGCGTTTGTCGGGGCTCTCGCGGCGGCAGTTGGCCTCGGCGCGTTTGCGCACCACCGCGGCGTCACCGACCCCGAGCCGTTTCGCTGGAACGCCTGGCCCAGGCCTATCAACGACGACCCGTTGCGCGCCCTGGATTGGCGACTGCCGCAATTCATGGCGGGGCTGTGGCCGCAGCCGCTGCCGGATCCGGTGCCGCCGTTGGGGGTTGGCCAGACCCTGCAGGCTGGTAATCCCATCAACGACTTGCACTTTCTCGAGGGCTGGGGCAACGGCGAGGGCAACCACCGCTGGACCATCGCCCAGCGCGCCCGGGTCGTCTGGCAAGGCAGCGGCACCGGCAGCAAACTCTCCATTGGCGTTCGGCCGTACCTGGACTTGCGGGTCGGCAGCAAAGGGCCCAAGTCGCAGCGACTGCGCTACGGTTTGCACGGTCAGCCGCTACGCGAAGTTGTGCTGGCGTCTCCTGCCGGCGAGGTCCTGCACTTGAAGCTACCGCACGCAGCGCAGCCCACGGTGCTGGTGCTGGAGACACCCGACGCCGCAGTGCCGCGGCAGCACGGCGATGGCGACGACACGCGGCGCTTGGGCGTGTCCCTGCACGGGCTACGCTTGGAGCCGTGATGGCGGCACGCCGCGCCCCTGGCCGACCGGCGCCACAACCAGCGCTGGCAGCGCGCGCGGCGGCTACAGCGGCACGAACGAAAAATCCGCCTGCGCCGAGCCGACTTTCAACTGCCCGCTGACAGCTGTGCCCGCGACCGGGATCGGCTTGACGACGACGCGCACACGGTTGTGGCCGTCTTTGACCGCCACGCCAAGTCCGTTGAACACCCCTTGCAGCGCCTGGGCATTGGTCGCCGCCGCGTAGGTGCAGTTGCCCGTCGTCGCCAGGGCGCGCAGGTCCGCGACTGCCTGTGGGTTGGGGTTTGCCGACAGCTCGGACCCTTCGCCCAGGCCGACGGTGCAGACGCGCAGCGCGTTGGCCTTGATGCACGCTTCGGCGGCCTGGCGCTCAGTCTTGAGGTTGGTGAAATTGATGCCATCTGACATCACCACCATCGCCAGCGACGGTCCGGCCAGCACTCCGCCTGTCGCACGATTGGCCGCCATCTGCTGGCAAGTCTCCAGAACTGACTGAAAAAGTGGCGTGTCCCCAACGGGTTGAACGTACTTGGCCAGCGCCTGATCGGCGACCTGCAAGTTGGCCTGCGCGCAGGGCACCCACGGCGGCGGTCCGGTGAGCTTGCTCGCGTCGGCCGCCAGCAGGTCGCGCGTGGCCGTCGCACCGGGTTGACAGGCGACCTGACCGCCGGTCGACTGGCCGCAGGCCCCAAAATCGAAGACCCCAAACAGGTTGGTGGGCGCAGCGCACACCACTTTGAGCAGGGCCCGCGTGGCTTCGGCGCGCAACGCGCTCGGGTCGTTGTCTTTCATGCTGCCGCTTTCGTCGAGCAAGGTCGTGACTGCCAACTTGCCTGCCGCTGCCTGCGGCCGTTGCAAGTCCAGACCCGCTTGCGTGCAGGCGTGGCCCTTTGCAGTCACTACAATAGCAGCGTCGGGCTTCGCCTCCTGTGCCAGCCAGCCCTGCTCGGCTTTGGTCGGCGCGGAGTCCATCGGGGTGGCAAACAACGGTTGGTTGCTGGCGTCCAACGCAGTAAACGCGATGGTCAACTCTCCGGTTGTGGCAAAGCCCGGGCTGATGGTCACGCCGACCAGAGTCACCGTCTTGGCTGTCCCCAGCTTGGATGGCGACGCGCCGCCGCTCGCCGTCCCGGAGCTGATGAGATCAGTTTGCTGTCCGTCGCAGCTTGCGCAGACCCAAATCGTCACCAAGCCCAGCAAATGCAAACTGCAAGCCGATCCTGTCCTCTGCATACAGTCCTCCGGTCAACCTGACGCCCATCTCGCATCGTACACCGCTGGCGCGACTACGCAATCGGCAAAAATAGCGGCGCGCGCCGCCCCGGTGTTCCGAGACAGCGCGCACCAGCTGTTTGTTGCCTGCTCTATACAGAATCGCCTTGAGGTGAGATCAAACCTGCCGCAAGGAAGGAGCGACGAGTCGGCTTGCACAGCCGCGAGTTTGCGACACACTGAGCAAGCAAGAACAGCGATCGCAGATGACCTCGGGTCATCGCGATCCTGTATAGCTACGGAGTTGCGCAGAAATCGCCGCCGGTACCACCGGCAGTCGCGGGAGCGTCGATGACGGCCGCGCCCTCGTCGATCGACAGCAGGAAGTGCACCAGCTTTTGCACGATGGCCGCCTTCTTGGCCGGATCGGACTCTTGCAAGAAGTTGGCAGCAAGCGCTGTGTGGTGCTTGTCGAAGGTCGCGCTGAACAACGACTCCAGCGTCCGCGCGTTGCCCGCGTGCAGGTACGGGCCACCGGTCGCCACGCCCAGCAGACTCGGCGGGTTGTAGCCGTTGCCGTCCACTTCGGCGCCCTGACCCGGCGTCTTCATGTCTGCGCGCAGCTCCGCAATGCCTACGCCCGGCTCCGCAACCTTAAAAGTGCCAACCGGGCGCAGAATGCACTGGACCTGGTCCAGCGCCGCCGGGTTGCCCCCGCCAAAGCGCATGAAGCGATTGGCCACGGTAGCTGCGGGCAGTAGCGACGCCGGAAAGTACTGCGGCGCCGTCCAGGCCTTGGCCAGCAGCTTCTTGTTGGTGTCGACCGACGGCGCGTAGAACATCTTGCTGATGGTCCACTTGGGCCCGCCGTGGCAGCCAGCGCAATTGGCGTCCTTGTAGATAGCTTTGCCTTCCGCGACCTTGGTGGCGTCGACGCTGCTGACGCCGCGCGGAGAGCGCAGACCCTGGACGTACTTGGTGATCTCGGCCCAGTCGTTGAGCACGCTTGGCGGCGTGACCACGCCGGACTTGGGGTCCGCTGCGGCGGCGGCTGAGCCATTGAGGCCCGCGTGGCCCAGCGCGGCGATGTCGATGCGGTCGGCGGCGCCAATCGGCGGCGTGTTCTTGTGCACAATGGCGCCGACGCCGCCGGAGGTGCCGCGGGTGTTCAGCTCGAAGTCGGCGATTTCGTCGAAGACGGCGGTCCAGTTGAAGATGCGCTGGTCCTTGGGGTCCTTGCTGTTGAACGAGCCGTCCAGGCTGGTCGACTGGCGCGGGCCGCGGCCGAAGTACCAGGTGATGTTGTCGGTCAAGCCGTCGACGTGACAGGTCTGGCACGCATTCCAGGCCTGGCCCTTGAGCGACCAGCGAGCCAGACCGGTGTTGAAGAAGCGCTTGCCCAGGAGGACGTTGGCCTCTTCGGACCCCGCGGCGGGCAGGTCGGCGGTCTTGGCGACGCTCGGCGCCTGTGGGCCGCCTGCGATTTCCTGGGTGGCGAAGTCAGCGACTGTGATGTTGCGGGTGATGTCGTTGTTGACGAATGCCGCCTTCTTGTTGACGTAGGGGATGGCGATGCCGGTGGGGCCGCGGCCGCCGACCTTGGCGTCATAGGCGGGGTTGGCGAGATCGATGAAGGGCTGCACGCCCGAGCCGACCTCGGCCAGCGTGCCATCGGCGTTCATCTTGAAGCGGAACACTGCGTCGGCGCCATTGGCCGTCACGTAGCCGATGTCGGTGTCGGGCACGAAGTCGATGTCGGTCATGACCAGTGGCAGGCGCCGGGTGTTGTCGTCGGCCAGCTTCTTGTCGTCAAAGAAGGCCACGAACTTGGCGTTGAGGTTGAAGGCGTGCGCCTGTTTGTCAGTCTTGAGGTCCACGATCGACAGCACGTTGCCCATGGCGGTCTTGGTGCTGGCCTGGTTGGGGTCGCACTTATTGGCGTTGCACTTGCCGCCAAACGCGCCGCAGTCGGTGTCGGCCGCGCAGTTGGTGGTGCACTTGCTGCTCGCGCACGACCCGGCGACCTTGCCGGGGCAGTCGTCGTCTTTGGTGCAGGCTGCCGCGGCAGGGCCAGTGAAGGGGCCAATCGGACCCTTGGGCGAGGCGCAGATGCTCGATACCAGCGCCCAGGTGCCGTGCACCGTCACCGCTTGCAGCTGGTTCGGGTAGCAGCCGGCGACGTTGCCGAGCTGATCCTTGAAGCCCATGTCGGCCAATGCCGGCAGGTCGATGACCTTGACCGACATATCCTTGCCGCTGATGCGGTAGAGCATGCCCTTGCGCGACACGTCGGCATTGCTGCCGTCAGCCTTCTCTTCTTGCGCCTGCTGGCTGAAGAACTCGGTGACCAGCAGCGATTCGTCCTCGTCTACGGCGTCGCCGTTGTTGGTGATCGCAATGCTGCGCGGGTGCGCCAGGCCAGGGCGAGCCTGGACGTCGCCAAGGGTTTTGGTGGCAACCAGCGCGGCGTTGAGGTCCACGGTTGCGACGACCGTTGCGGCCGCGGTGACGACCATCGACACGGTGCCGTCGACCCAGTTGGCGACTGCCAGGTATTTGCCAGTCGGGCTGAGCGCGAGGCCGGTCGGCTCTGAACCCACGGCGACCGTCGCCCCCACTTTTGGCATCGACTTCAACCCGTCGATGCGGACGGCCTTCTGGTCGGCGCGCAGGATGACCCACGCCGACTCGCTGTCGGGCATGATGGCGACCTGCCACGGTTCTTTGCCGACCGCGACGTCGTAGGTCTTGGTCAGCACGGTCGGCGCGCCGGCAACATAGGTCGCCTTGAACACGCTGACGGAGCCGGAGTCGCGGTTGCACGCAACGACGATGCTGTCGTCCGCAGACACGGCAATCGACGACCCGCGGCTGGGTCCGGGTAGGATCTTGGGCGCAACGGCAGTGTCTGCCGGCGGTGTGTCGGTGGGTGCGACGTCGGTCGCGACCACGTCAGCAACCGCCGTGTCAGGCACCGCGGTGTCGGCTGCCGTGGTGTCTGCCACGGTATCCGCTGCGGTCTCAGCACCTGTCGCGGTGTCGCCCGCCGCACCGGTGTCACCGCCGCCTGCGGTCTCTGCTGCGGCGGTTTCTGCAGCCGCATCGGTTGCCGTCGCGCCCGCATCGGTCGCCGCGTTTTCCGTTCCACATGCCGCGAGCGAAGCAAACGCCGCTGCGGCCCACCAGCCGTAACCCTTCATAGTCCCCCCTGCGCGCCACATGAAGTGGCCCAAGCAAGCCGCGCGCGCCCCAGCACTGCGCCCGAAATCGCATCGCACCAAGCGGTGCACCAGCTGGCGCCGACGGTAACAGGGCCGGGGTGCGTTCGCAAACCTTTACAGTCGCCGTCTAGATAATATGCTGATTATATTCGCTGTTTCAGTGGACGCCGCAGGGGCACGCCGCGGGTTGATCGATGCCCCCCATTGTTCAGGCTCATGAAATAACGATGGATCCTAGAAAACGCGCTGCTCGCCGGTCGCCGGTCCTCAAGCACCGCTTTATCCTTGACGCCCTGGCCGCCAAGGCGCACGCTGGCCGCACTGGCCTGTGCTTTCCGAGCCTTTTTTGGGTCGCGCGCGCGCCGTCGCCACCCAAGGTCGCCGTGCAGCCCGAGACGGTGCATTTCAACGGGTTTGGGTCCAAGTCACAGGCTCAAGCCATTGTCGTGCGCAACCTCGGCGGGTCGCCTCTGCGCATCGAGCGCGTCGAACTGATGCTGCCCAGCCACTACAAGCTGGCAGACAACTGGTCATTTCAGCTGACCGGCGGCAATGTCGATTACGCGCCATTGGTCGTCATTCCTCCCGGTGGCGTTTGGAACCTCAAGTTGTCTCGGACCGGCGGCGACTGGACCGATGCGGGTGGCACGATCCGACTGTTCACCGACGATCCGCTTGCCCCAGGCCCGGTCAAAATCGACGTTGTGGCGACGCCCTTTGCCAACGCCACGCAGTGCCTGACTTCGCAAGCCGGGTCGATCATCGACTTCGGCCCGGCGGTTCCCGGGGCGGCGCAAAAGAACTACGTCGTTCACCTCAAGAATTGCGGCGCGGCGCCACTAGTCGTTACCGGCGTCGCCCTTGTCCAAGATCCCAGCGGATCCGGGCTGTTCGCCATCGATTGGGAACACAGCACCAAAGCCGACGGATCGTCACCGCTCGGTCCCACGCCAACGACCCCGATTGTGGTGCCAGGCGGTGGTTACGTTGCGCTGACCGTGACTTACGCAGCCCTGAACTTGACACCCGAGACCAATGGCAAGCTGCTCGTCGAGGTCGGCGGTGAGACCTACACGTTCACTTTGACCGCTCAAAACGTCAAAGTCACCTGCCCGATCCCCATGGTCACGGTCACGGAAGGCGAACAAGTCGTTCCGCAGACGACCATCCACCTCAAGGGCGACCAGTCCAAGTCGGCCGGCGGTGCGATTACCAAGTACAAGTGGTACGTCAAACAGCCGGCAGGATCGAACCAGGCACTCACGCCCAACGCGAGCTTTATCAGCCCGTCCCTGCTTGCCAATGCCTCCGGCGAGTACGAGTTTTGCCTCGATGTCTGGGACGCCAGCGGCGTCAAAAGCTGCGCCCCCGCCTGCGCCTTAGTCCTGGTCATCCCCAACAACGCCATTCACATCGAACTGCTGTGGAACACGCCGGCCGACGCCGACCAGACCGACAGCGGCCCCGCTGCCGGCGCCGACTTGGACCTGCACTTTGCCCACCCGATTGCCGGGACCGCGGACCTGGACTGCGATGGCAAGCCTGACCCATGGTTCAGCAACCCGTGGGACACCTTCTGGTTCAACGCAGCGCCCGAGTGGGGCGGCAGCGGCAACACCAAGGACAATCCGACCATGGACTTGGACGATACCGACGGCGCCGGCCCGGAGAACTTGAACCTCGTGGACCCAGAGGGCACGGACGACGACCCGGTGGCCTACCGTGTCGGCGTCCACTACTGGAATGACCACGGCTTTAGTACGTCGTTTGCCACGGTGAACATCTACGTCCAGGGCGGCCTGGCCGTGCAGTTTTCCGGCGCCGAACTGCAGGCCCTGGACATGTGGTACGTCGGCGATCTCAACTGGCCCAACGTGACCAACGGCGGCACCAAGCCGGTCTTTCAGACGTGCTATCAGTCGGGGCAGTCGTGCGCGGCGGGCAAGAACTTGATGTGGGAACCCAAGGGCGAGCGGTGCATCACCAAGTGCTACAAGAACAAGGTGTTCAACGGCTCGGTGGGCGGGGCGGCGAAGCCGCCGGGGTGTTGAGCGCTGGGCAGCACGCGTGGTCCCGGGCAGGATTTGGGCTCGCTAAGCCGTAAGTTCGCGCTCCCCTATGCAAGCAAGCACAGCAAGCGCGGTCCACGACCAGTCACTGCCATCCCGGCATGGGCTACAGCGCTGCGGGTCAACGGGCGGAACAATCGCCCCAACACCACTCTTGCTCGTCAGCCCGGCACTGACCATCGCCGCAGGTGCCCGCGCACGGCCCCGTCGCCGCAAACCGAAACAGCACCAATTGCCCTGAAATGACTTCCGGCAGGCCAGGCACCTGCTCCTCAGTTGACGTCCTCGCAAGCAGGGCCATGCCGCCCCCTGGCAAATCGACCGCTTGCAGGTGGGGCAAGTAGAACGCATCGGGCCAACCACAGGGGGCGCGATCGCGCTTGATTTTGTCGATGAAGTAGTAGAAGCCGCGAATCTCTGCCGGTGGCCACGGCCAATTGCCGAGCCGATGCGACGCGCTACCTTCGGGCACCAGCACCCTGTCGACCCCGCGAGACTCGGAGGACGGCCCCCCACTTGAGGCGGTTCGCAGCAAACCCAAGCGATCCAGCAGCGGCTGGCGAACGGCTGACAGTCGCTCACGACTCGAAATAAGCGCACCGCCAGGGCTGCCCTGGCTCCACTGCCAGAAGGGGCCACGCTGATGGATTGCGTCAGCGTCCCGCACCAGAAACTCGGCCACACCTTGCTCTGTCTCGGTGGATCCTTGGGCGACGACGACCAGCCACACACCGCGCGGGTTGGCCTCGAGGTCCAGGTGCAGGACCCCGAAGCCTCCCTTGGGCTCGCGCGGCAGCATTGTGGTTGCGCCCTGCGCGGAGACGTGGCCGATGACCGCGCGCCAGCCGTACTCTACGAACTTGCCCATGTGCCCGGCTACCCACCAGCCGCCGTGCAGGTCCGCGGCGGCGCTCAGCCATTGGATCTTGCCGCTCGTTCCGGTCGTCGGATCCCAGGCGATGGTTGGCAATGCGAGGTCCTTGTGACCGTCGCGACCCAGGACCCGCAGGTTCGGTTGGTGTCGATCGACCAGACCGCAGTTGCCTTGGCCGTCGGGCGCGGCTGTCGCCGCAGTCCAGTCCGCTGCCAGGTCATGGCCCCACATCAGGGTACCGTCATCAGTCCGCAATTCCACGAACGGCGCAGGCGGTACCCGGCGGCAGTTTTCGCCAGCAAGCGCTCGCACCTGCACCTCGCAACTATACCAAGAGCAAGGTGGACCTGGCCTGAGAGGCACTTCACGCACGTCGCCGCCGGCCATGGGAATCGTCAGCACCCGGTCGCGCGTCCACACGGCCAGGTCGCCTGCCGCGGTGCGCGTCAACGTTGCCGCTTCGGTCGGCGGCAGGGCGGCAAAACCAGCGGGCTGCAACCCCATGCAGGTCGGCACCAGTGCCTCCTGGGTCGCACAGGTGGTCTGGCGCCATGGCGACACGACCGGCTCGTCGGGCGAGCATGCGCTGACACAGGCAAGCAGCGCGGGAGCCCCGGCAGCCGCCAACAACACAGGCCAAGCGCGGCGCCGCCGTGCGCAGCATTGCCGTGTTTCGTTGCATAGCGCCAAGGGTATCCTGGTCGACCGCCCTACCAGCAGCTACCCGGCAGACACTACGCCTTGCCGTGCAACCTCGCAATCGCAATGGACGGTCCAAGTTTCAGATGCCACCTACCCCGGCACCTCGGCCTCGACCAGCGCCGCCAGCATCGCCAGTGACTCTTGCCAGCCCAGGTAGCACATCTGCACCGGGATGACCTCAGGGATGCCTTCTTGCAGCACCCGCAGCTCCGTTCCGCAAATTGCCTTGTGGAACTCGATGGTCACCATTAGCTCGCCCGGCAGGTTGGGGTCGTCAAACTGGTCGGTGTAGCGCAGGCGCTCGCCCGGTACCATCTCGACGTAGGTGCCGCCAAACGAGTGGCTATTGCCCGACGCGAAGTTGGTGAAGCTCATCTTATAGCTGCCGCCAACGCGCGCATCGAGTTCGTGCACGGTCCCGGTAAAGCCGTGTGGAGGCAGCCACTTGCACATCGCGGCCGGGTCAATGAAGGCCTTGTACACCCGTTCGGGCGGGGCGCGCAGCACGCGGTGCAGGGTCACAGTTCCGGTCGGCATTGGAAACTCCTTGTTCTGTTAGTGGATTGCCGCCAAGTGCGATCGGCGGGGTTGGCAAGTCTGCCCAAGCCGATCGCAGCAGGCAACACCACAGCGCGCAATTCACACAGCTGCAAACGGTTGCCCGAACCTGCGCAAAACCGCTAGACTTCGCCCCCGTTTGCCACGCCGCCCATGGTCGGCGCTCTGGAGGCCTCATGTTCCCGGTGTTCCGTTCCCCCGCAGCCCGCGTCCTTTGCTGCGCCGCGCTGACCTGCATGGCCCTGCCCACGCTGGCTGCTGTGTCGACCACGACCAACGTCAGCGGCCTCGTGCTCGCCCAAAGTGGCGGCCCAGTGGCCGATGGCGACTATGCGCTGACCTTCCGTATCTACGGCGGCGAAAAAGAGGCCAAGCCCGCCTGGAAAGAGGGGCCGCTGGTGGTCACAGTCAAGGGTGGCCAGTTCTCGCTGGCACTTGGCGCCGAAGTGGCGTTGACGGCGGCCGTGCTGGGCGCTCTGCCGGAGGCGTGGCTGGGCGTGACGGTCGGCAACGACCCGGAGCTGCCGCGCAAGCCCATGCTTGCCGCGCCGAGCGCGATTCGCGCCGCCGTCGCCGAAGGCCTGGAGTGCTCCGGTTGCATCGGCGCCGGGCACCTGGATCCCAAGGCGCTGGCGGGCTACGTCAAGGCGGGCGACTTGCAGGCGTTCGCCAAGACGGCGGACCTGAGCGACTACGTCAAGGCCGCCTCGCTCTCGCCCGTCGCGGCTTCGGGCAACTACAGCGACCTCACGGGCACGCCAGCATTGAGCGATGTCGCCAAGACTGGCGCGTTCGCCGACCTCACCGCGATTCCGGCGATGGCCAAGGTCGGCGTCGCTTGCGGCACCGGGCTGGTGGTCAAGGGCATCAAGGCCGATGGGTCGCTCGATTGCGTGGCCGGCGGCGTCACCGCGGCCAGCCTGCCGGCCGATGGGCTGAACGAGGTGTCCAACGGCTTGCTCACCACGCAGTTCACCGACAGTGCGGCTTCGGCAAGCGCGCCGATAGCCATCGCGGACTTCAACGGCGCAGGCACGCTCGACAAAATCGACGTACCCGATTTTGGCCTTGCCACGGGCCTCACCGTCAACATCGCCATCAGCAATAGCGACGTCGCCAAGGTTCGTGTCGACCTCTACGACCCGACTGGCGCCAAGACCACCGTCTACGACGGCGAAAAGACCGGCAAGCAGTTGACGCTCAAGCTCGACGGCCCCGGCCAAAAGGCGCTCGACCCCTGGGTCGGCAAGAACCCCAAGGGTACCTGGCAGATCGTCGTCGCCGATCTCAGCAACAACGGTGGTGGCAAAGATGGCGCCGTCGACAGTTGGTCGGTACAAGTGCAGACGCTTTCGAGCAAAAAGGTCGCGGCCAGCGGAGCGCTGCAGTTGATGGTGACAGATGCAGCGCCTATCGCGTGCAATCCTGGCCACTTCGGCGCCATGTACGCCAGCCCCAAAGAGGCGGCGATCCTGGTGTGCAATGGCAAAGAGTGGGTGCCGATCGTGCTCGCGCAAGTCGGGTCACAAGACAACCCAGCCGCGTCGTGCAAAGACGTGCTGACCAAAGCGCCGCTCAGCAAAGACGGCGACTACTGGCTCAAATCGAGCGGCGGCCCGGCCAAGTACTTCTGCGACATGACCACCGACGGCGGCGGCTGGACGCGCATCGCGCTCGAAAACACCGCCGACGCCACCGGCTGGAGCGACGGGACGCTGACCGACGCCAACGTCGGCGGCGCCGCGACCAAGGTCCACGGCGTGTGGGGTACAGGCGGCGGCAGCGCCAAGACCTTTGATTTCAAGGCAATTCCGCACACCCAGGCGCGGGTCAAGGGCCGCTACTATGCCATCGACAGCTGGGACAACGAGGGCAATGGGGCCCAAGTGCACGTGGATGGTGCGCTCAAGTTTGCGGCCACCAAGGCGTACAGCAGTGCGGGCAGTGGCGCCGGCTGGGTCACCGCCAGCTTCAGCCCGGCGCCCTGGGGCAACAACAGCGGACCCAACGGCTACTGGAACATCGAGGCGGCGATGGGCCTGCTCGACCACCAGGCCGGGTCACTCACGCTCGACTTCAAGACCGGCATCGACCAGGACAAAAGCGACGAGTCGTTTGCGTTCAGCCATGTGCAGGTGTGGATTCGGTAGGCGAATTGGCATCATTCGGGCGCAGTCTACTCTCTCAACCAGCCGCTCACTGCCGTGGCCAGAAACCGTTCGATCGGTACGCCCCCTGTCCCCACCACCAGCGGACGCGCCCGCGGATACGCCGTGCAGAACGCGGACAGACCCGGCAATGCCCGCGGCCGGGCCCCCGACTTAACCTCGATGGCCACCAACTGGCGACCGCGCTGCAACACGTAATCCACCTCCTGGTCGCGTTCGCGCCACCACGACAACGCAATGTCGGTGCCCGCGGTCCCATTGAGAAGGTGCGTTGCGACCGCCACTTCGACCTGGTGGCCCCACGCCTCGGGGTCTGCCCGCAAGGTTGACAGGCGCTCACCGAGCACGGCGGTGCGCAGACCGGGCGCAAACACCGCCAGCTTGGGACTGCTCGCACGTTGCCGCACCGGTTCGCCCGCGAATTTCTGCAAGCCGGTCGCCATGCCTGCGTGGCTGAGCAGCTCCAGATACCAGGCCAACGTCGTGGCGTTGCCGCGGTCCTGTAATTGGCCGAGCATCTTGGTGTAGGACAGTTCCTGGCCCGCGTAGGCGCACGCGAGGTCAAACAGGCGGCGAAGCAGTGCCGGGTTGTCCACCCGCTCCAGTTGCAGCACGTCACGGCTCACCGTCGCTTCAATCAGCGCGTCGCGCACGTATTGAATCCACCGCGGCGGATCGCCAATCAAGTGCGCCGACCCTGGATAGCCGCCATAGGCAATGAACTCCTCGCAGCTGTGGCCAAACGCGGCCTGGGTCTCTGTCAGCGACCAGTGGGGCAGCACGATCCGCTCGAAGCGCCCGGCGAGGCTCTCTCCCAGACCGCGACCGACCAGCAACGGCGACGAGCCTGAGAACACGACCTTGAGCGGGATGCCGCGCCGGGTGTCCTCATCCCACAGCGACTTGACGGCCTCGGCCCACCCGGACAGACGCTGGATCTCGTCCAGGGCGAACACCGCGCCCGTTTGCCCGCACAGATCGCGCGCGAGGTGCCATTGCTGGCGCAGCCAGGTCGCATCGGCCAGCACCGCGTCGTCGGCGCTGGCGTAGTGGGCGCGCGGCGCCAACTCTGCGAGCACCTGGCGGATGAGTGTGGTCTTGCCCACTTGGCGCGGCCCGGCAACGACCTGAATCAAGCGGCGAGGTTCGGCCAGCCGCGCGCGAAAGTGCTCGGCCTGTGGTCGGATGATTTGGGTGTGTTGCGGCGGAGTTGGCAATTCGTTCTGCATAGCGCGCTATTTTACTAGCTATCGCTCGCAAAATGTCAAGCCGGCAGTTCTACTAGACTTTCGCACGCCCGCACCGTGCTACAACGGCACCCGAAAGCTATCGGTCCACGCCGGCGGCAGCGGCGCCTTGCCGTCTTTGAGCATCGTCTCCCACTCCTTGTCGTCCAGGCGCTTGATCTCCTTGACGTCCACCTCGTGGTAGCGGAACACCGGGCCGACGAACGCCTCGCCGCCGCCCGCGCAGTTGTCAATCGTGATGACCATCAGGCTGACGTTGCCCGTCGCCACGTGCAGCACATTCGGCCCCGGCAGCGGCCCCGTGTTGGGGTTGGTGTGCACGTCGGCGATGGTCGGCTTCCACTTGTCGACGTTGTCGGGCTGGAAGAACAGCTTGGGATACCAACCGGTATACACCGGCTCGCCGCAGCCGGGCGTGGACGAGATGATTTGCTTCAAGAACGCCTGGTCGTCGGCCGTGCCCTTGCCGTCGAGCTCCCGCTGCGCGATGGCTTGCAGCTTCTCCATGGTCGACTGCCACTCGCCAAAGAAATTGGTCAGTTGCTGCTTGACGTACGGCTGCTTGGGCGTCGCGTTGACGAGCGTCTGCTTGGCGACCGCCGAAATCTTGGCCATTTTGGCGAAAAACGCCGGATAGGGCTCGACCCACGCGCTTGGGTGCTCGCAAGCCACCGAGCCCGTGTAGCTCTGCTTGGCGTAGAGCAGCGTGTCGTGCCGCAGCTGCGCCCACGAACCGAGTTGCGTGTTTAGCACCTTGTCGCGCCAGGCCGGCGTGCGCAGCGCAAACGGGTAGGTGTTGTCGGTGGTCGGCGGATTCATCGCGCGCAGGCCGTCGAGCCACAGGTTGTACAGATTGCCCTGCCAGAACGTCGCGTCGTGCTGGTCCACCAACCACCGCACCGTATGCAGCGCGCCCTGGTAGGGGTATTGGCCAAAGCCCTTCTCCAAGTGCACCGCCGCCTGCGAATTGCCAAGCGCAAACGCCACATCGAGCGGGTCCGGCAGCACGCGCTGCACCTTTTGGCCCTTGTGCATCACCCGGTCGTACACCACGTTGCTGAACACCTGGCTGTCGATGATGAAGCGCTGGCCCAGCAACGCAAACGACGGCGGCAGCGGCGTCGGCACTTCACTGTGCGGATTGGTCTCCAGATAGTGGCTGGCGATTTTCTGAGTTCCGTAGGCACCGCCTGCGAGTTTGTTGACCAGCGCATCGGCTTGCGCGGGGGTCAGCTTGCCGACGTCGCTCGCCGTCTCCCACTTCTGGTCCTTGATGAGCGCCGCTACGCCTTGCAGCGTGATGTAGTCGATGGGGCCCACCATCAGGCTGAGCAGGTCGTCAGCGGTCTGGACGTGCTGCGCCGCCGCGCCGGCATCCACTGCTTGCTGCAAGACCACTGCCGCCATCACCTGACGTGGCCGATAGACCCACACGCCTTTGTTGGCATCGGGCTCAGCGAAGCGCAGGTCCACCCGGCCCAGCCACATCACCGCACGGAAGTAGCGCTTCAGCGCCTCAGTGTCGTTGTAGTGCCCGCGCGGCTTGAACTGGCTGAAGTCCATCACGCGTTCCGACCCGAAAATCGTGGTGCCGGCCATCTGCTCTTTGGCCACCAGGGCCAGCAGTTTGCTCGCCGCCTCGTCGATCGCCGCGCCGCCCTGAGCCTTGACCGCGTTGCCGGCCAAAAGCGACCGCGCGACGGTCAGGTACAGGTCCGCATCGCCCCTGGCCTGCGCCGCCATCGGGTCGGTTCCCACTGCGACTTTGGCTGTGGCCGCATGGGCTTTGGCGAGTGCGTTGTCGATTTCGTCCAAGAGCACGTGCTCTTCCAGGGTCTTGAGGATATCGTCGTACGAAGCGTGCAGCGCCTGCAGGATCGCGTCGGTCGTCACTGCTACCGGCAGGTCTTTCTTGAAGATCTCGTGGAGCGCCTTGCCCATGGTGTCGCGTTGCAGGCGGTCGCTGACCATGAAACCAGTGCTGTCCAGCCGGGCTTTCTCGGCCGGGGTCAACGCCAGTTCTTTGTCGATGAGGTCCATGTACTTGGATCCCGTCGGCTTGTAGGTCGGCACGATCGGCTTGGCGGCGTCCTTGGGCAGCCACTTGGCCATGAACTCGGCCACCGAGAGGTCGGCCGCGGCCTGCACCACCGGCGCGAACGCGGCGATGAACTGCGGGTCGCCGCTGGGTTTGGGGCCGGCGATGTCGGCAGTGGTCGAGCTGCTGTCCTTCGACACGGCGCCGGAATCACTGGTGGCATCGGCTGTTGCGGCGGGGGGAGCACCGTCGGCGCAGGCGGCAAGCGCGAGCAGGAGAGCGGTGGCGGTCAATCGGGACACAGGCAATCGAGACAGGGTCGGGCGCATGGGATCCTCCGGGCTGCGGCGAGGGCGTGAGTCGCCCGACTGACCGTGGCGCGCAGACTGGGTGCAAGGACCGTGCCAAGGGCATGGCGCTGGGGGGATGTTTATGATTTCAGTGTGTTGATGAAGCGCCGCGCGTGCTTGAGCGCCGTCGCCGTGTTGCTTTTCTCAACATGCCGCAATCTAGGACACGGCGCGGTGGCCGGTCCTTGCGCGCGACGACTTAGGCCACCGCCGCCGGAGCCGGAGCGCCAGCCGGATTGGGCGCAGGCGCGGGCGGCGGCGTCACAGCCGCCACCTTGCTGCCGGCCGGCGCCTCGCTGGTCTTGCCGCGCAGCTTGCTCGGATCGCCAATGCCAGGAATCTCCGCGTACTTCGGGTCGTCGAAAAGCCCTTTGACCTCGGCAATCCCTTCCACCCCATACTTCAAGATGCTGCGGTAGTTGCCGGGCTCGTAGCTCACGCCCGTGTTGAGCGCCGCCGCCGCCATGATTTCGTGAAAGCTGTGCGCGCCCGCCGAGCCCAAGTGCGCCAGACACGCCAGTTGGTACTTGAACTGCTCTTCGGGGCTCTGCACGCCGAACATCTTGGCGACTTCGTGCAAATCGGTGGTCGTGCCGCTGATGCCCGCCGCCATCGGCATGTTGAAAGTGGTGCGCGCCTGCTGCACGAACGTCTGCGATTCGTCGAGCGTGTAAGTCTCGACGCCGCGGCTATGCACCTGGTTCAGGCCCAAGCGCTCGCCGTCGGCCGGCATCTGCTGCGGCGAATTGTCGTCAGCGATGCCCTGCGAGTGCTGGACCTTGCTGCCGTCTTTCATGCGGTCGTCGTAGCGGACGCCATCGGGCATCGGCCCTTTGGGATCCAAGCCGCCCTTTGCGGCGTTGAATCCCTTGCGCATGTCGAGCCGCCCGCGGGTATCGCGGCCGCTGACGCCTTTGCCGCGCTCGCCAAACGGGTCGGCTTCGCCGGCGTCGGTCTTGCGCAGGTGCTTCAGATCCGGCGCCTGGCTGTCCGCTAACTGCGCGTCCTTCTGGGCCTTGCGCTCGGCCGCCGTTTTTTTCATCTGGTCCAGATACGCCGCTGCCGGCGCCGTGCCGCCCACGCCCTTGGCCGCGTCTTTGGCCGCGTCGAGCACTTTGTCCAAGAAGCACTGGTGCGCCAGCATGTGGTTCTGCACGGTGCCACTGCCGTTGAGCAGCAGATCCGTCATCGCCTGGAAGTAGTCGCCCTTGTCGGCCATGTTGTCGCGGATGCGGCCGTAGAACACGCCGCCCGCCTGCTTGCCGGGCTCAAAGGCGTCGTACATGAAGCTGAACGACTCAAACGCCGATTCCATCAGCTTTTTTTCGTCTTCCTTGAGCACCTCGGCCTTGGCTTGCAGATACCGATAGACGCCGTAGGAGACGTTGTCGACCACCGGCCGGTAGAACTGCTGCGCCCGCAACAGTGCGATGCCGAGCTTGCCCTCGAACTCGACCTTGATCGCCGGGTTGAAGTTGTCGTCGCGCTCGCCGGCCGGACCGCCGCCAAAGTTCTTGTCGACCTGCTCGCGTACGGTACCGGGCCCGCTGGTGGTCGCGGTATCGACGTTGCCGGCGTAGGCCTGAACGGCGTCCGACTTTTCGCCGCCTTCTTTCTTGGACCCGAGCAGATCGACCGCCGACTGGCCCGCTACCACGCGGTCGGCCACGGCATCGGCTTCGCGTTCCAGCGGATCGCCGGGTGCGCTTTTGCCGCCCGGTGGCAAGCGACCCTGACGCTGCTGGATGAGGTGCGCCGCCTCGTGCGCCGCCATGTGCAGGTCGGGCTTCTTCTGGAACACCACCTTGTCGCCTTGGGTGAACGCCGGAGCGCCCATCTCCTCGGCCGTCTTGCCCGCCGCACCGCCTACATACGAGCGCACGCCCGACAAACTATGGGATCCAAAGGCCTTCTCGATCTGCGCGCGGTAGGGCAGGTCGCCGCCCGGGCCCTCGTCCTTGCCGGCGTCGGCGGCCTGTTTCTTGGCGTCGGCGCCGCTCATCGTCAGTTCGCCGCCCGGTTTGACGTACTCGGCGCCCTGCTCGTAGTCCTTGCCCTTGAGGTCCTCGCGCACGGCGGCATCGCTGCCTGGCTTGGCTTTTTGCGGCCCCGCTTGCGGACCACCGCGGCCGGCTGCGGCTGGGCCTTTCTTGGCTCCCGCGGCTCCAGCCCCCGGGGCGGCACCGGGGATAGGCGCCGCGTTGGGGGCGGGCGCCGAGCTGCCGGGCTTGCCTTCTGCCGGGTTGCGGCCGGCGGGGGTCGGGGTCTGCGCTGCGTTCATCGGGTGGCCTCCGGGGCGTCCAGGGTCCACATCCTACGCCGCAATGGCCGCGGATCGCCACACGGTTGTGCGGCCTTGTCCGCCGCTTGGGGCTTGGGCTCCCCGCTTTGGCGCGACGCAAACGGCGAAAACCGGGGTCCCGCGACACAGAGGGGGGCTTTGTTCAAGTGTCTAATTTGCTTTGCCTTGGCGACGGCCCGCTCACATGTTCTACACTGGCGACCCGCCTTGGAGCGTCGCCCATGCCCGCCTTGCACCCCGCCCTGGAACTGCTGCCGCGCCTCGACCCAGCGCTCGCGCTCGACGACCTCGATTGGGCAGTTGGCGGCGCGGTCGCCATGGCCTTTCACGGCTACAGCCGCCACACCGACGACCTGGACGTGTTTTTTCACGGCGACGACGTCAACCGCGTGCTGTTCGCGTTGCGCAAGGCCGGCGTGGTGTTCGCCACCATCGCCGACCCCTATCACTACGCGATTTTTCCCGACCTGACCCAACCAGACCGCCGCATCGACTTGCTGTTCGCCTGGGACGACGCCGAATCCGACGCGATTGCCTTTCCCGACGAGCGCACCGTCGAGGTCGCGGGCGCGCAACGAACGGTCAAGTACTTTCCGTTGCTGTTGCTGGTGGCGTGTAAGCTCCAGTCCAACCGGCCGCGCGACAACGACGATGTCGCCCGCATGTACGAACGCGGCCTGTTCGACCCCGGCCAGGCCCGCGTAATCCTGGACCGCCTGGGCGGCGACCCAGAGGCTATCGCGCGGCTGTCGCGCATACAGTCCGGTTCCACGCTACCGCCACCCAATCGGCGGCCGCGCGGCCGGTAGGCCCTCGTTTGGCCTTGGCAGCGGAACAAGACCCAGACCCTGACCCTGTGCCTGTGCCTGTGCCTGTCCCTGTCCCCGCCGCCCGCCGCCCTTGCCACCCGACCCGCCACCGGCGCACGCTACGCCCATGGCCGTCTCCGCCCTCGCTGAATTGTGGACCGCGCTCACCGCCGGGCCCCGACCGCCCGTCGTCCATCACCCGGACTATCGCCTGCCGCTGACCTCGCTGCTTGCGCGCACCGGCCTCGATCCGCGCCGACCTGACCTCGCCCTGTGGTGGTTGCTGGAGCACGGTGGCCTGCGCAAAGCCGACGTGGCGCTGCCCGATCCGGCGACGTGGGCCGATTTGCTGCGGGTTCACACCGCCGCTTGGCTGCAGGCTCTGCACGAACCGGACACCGTCGCCCAGGTGCTCGCGGTCGAAGCCTGGGACGTCGACGTGGACGCGCTGTGGCGCTCGCTGCGGCGGATCGTCGGCGGCACGGTCCACGCTGCGCGGCTGGCGGTCGAGCGCCGTGGGCCGGTGGTCCAGCTTGCCGGCGGCATGCACCACGCCCATCCGGGCAAAGGTGCTGGCTTTTGCCCGGTCAACGACCTGGCCGTGGCGGTCGCTGCGTTGCGGCACGATGGCTTCGCGGGCCGGATCGGCATCCTGGATCTGGACGCGCACCCACCCGACGGCACGCTGGCCTGCATGCGCCACTTGGGCGAACGCATCGGCGCGGCGCAATCCGACACCGCATGGCTAGGTTCGCTGTCCGGCTGCGACTGGGGACCGCTGCCTGGCGCCGACGAGACCGTGTTGCCGGTCGGTTGCGGCGACCAGGCCTATCTGGCTGCCCTGGATGGCCTACTGGACCGCATGCCGGCCTGCGAATTTGCGCTGGTGGTGGCCGGCGGCGACGTGGTGCGCGGTGACCCGCTGGGGCGCCTGGGACTGTCGCTCGCGGGATGTCGTCAACGAGACGCGCGGGTTGCGAGCCGGCTGCGTGAGATCGGCAGCGTGTGGCTGCCGGCCGGCGGCTACGGCCAGCAAGCCTGGCAGGTGCTGGCGCAGTCGTGGCTGGCGGTGGCGCGGCGCGACCGCCTGCAGGTTGACCCCAACGCCGATCCGCTTGCCGAGCACGCCCGGCTGATTTCCGAGTCGCTCGACCCCGAACGCCTGGGCCAATGGTCGCTGGATCTGGCGGACGTCGAGGCGGAGCTGACCGGTCGCGCGCCGCAGTCGCCGCGGCTGCTGGGCTACTACACCGCCGCGGGTCTGGAGTTCGGGCTGTCCGAGCAAGGCCTTTTCGGTCTGCTAGAACGGCTGGGCTACCGCGACCTGCGCGCCGACATCGCGCCGGCGCAACCCGGCGACCGGCTGCGCATCAGTGGCCGAGTGGGGGACGACGCCATCCGGCATGTGCTGGTCGAGCTGGTGGTCGAACGCGCGCGCCGACCCGAGGGCGATTTGCTGTTCGTGCACTGGCTCGAACTGCGCCACCCCAAAGGCGCTTTCCACCACGGTCGGCCGCCGCTGCCCGGTCAGTCGGTGCCCGGCTTGGGCATGGCCCGCGAGGCCAGTGAGCTGCTGGTCCGCATGGCGGCGCGGCTGGGCCTGCACGGGGTGGCGCTGCGGCCGGCCTGGTTTCACGTCGCGTATACCGGGCGGCAGCGGATGCGGTTCGCGGACCCGGCCCGCCAGGGGCGCTTTGTGGCGCTGGTGCGCGACTTGACGGCCATGCCGCAGTTCGCGGATCCCATGCGCGGCTTCGCGCTTGCGGCAGCGTCGCGGGCGGTGGCCGAGGGTCAGATTGGGTTGTCGCGAGACCGCGCGGCGGCCGAGGTGTACCGTTGGGAGCCAGACGAATTCGTCCAGTCGGTCGCCGAGGTGCCCGAGCCGCCGGAGGTGGCGCTTGAGGCGGCAAGTGTGCGGTTCGTGCCGTTGTAGGCCCCGGCCCTACTGCACCTGCAAAATGACCTTGGCATCCTTGGTGGTGCCGTCGCCGAGCTGCCCCAGGTTGTTGGCCCCCCAGGCCAAGAGCTTACCGGTCGGTGTCCGCGCCAGCGTGTGCTGACCGCCCAGCGCCAGTTGGACCAGATCCGCGTCCCCAGACACTTCGGCTGGCGCGGTGATGTACAAAGACTTGCTCGTCGGCACCGCCTGCAGCTTGCCGTTGTCGCCCCAGCACAGCAGCTTGCCGCCCGCCAGCGCGCAGGTGTGCGCTCCGCCCGCGGCCAGATGGGTAACGCTGGTCAGGGTTGTGATCTTGCCAGGGGTTGCCATCGTAGACGGCCCCTGTAGCCCCGTCTGACCGTAGTTGTTGGCGCCCCAGCACATCACGTTGCCGCCTTCCAGCAAAGCGCAAGCGTGCTCCGCACCTGCAGCGATGCCCTTGGCGGCGGTAACGCCCTTTGCGGGCTTGGGAACAAGCGACTCCGCGGCCGACCCGCCGGTCATGCCCAGGCCAAGCTGACCCGAGCCGTTGTAACCCCAACACGCCACGGTCGCATCGGCCAGCACGGCGCAGCAGTAGGTATTGCCGCAGTCGACCTCTTTGGCCTTCTGGGTCAACTGCACCGGCTTCGCCGCCTGGCCTACCGGATTGCCGCCCGAACCGAGCTGCCCAGTGCTACCCAAGCCCCAACATTGCACGGCGCCGCCCGTGTCGCGTGCGCAGCTGTGGTATTGCCCGATGGCCAGTTGCACCGCCGGCACCAGTACCTGAACTGGCGACGGCTTGGCCTTGCCGGCCTGCCCGTCGGCGGTGACTTGGGCGTACTGGTTGTACCCCCAACAGAAAAGGCCCTTGGCCGTCGCGGCGCAGCAGTGGTACTCGCCGCAATCGACCTGCGTCGCGCCCGACAGCGTGCCGACCACCTGGGGCGTGGTGAACCACTTGCCGTCGCTGGACCCGGCGCCAACCTGGCCCTCTTTGTCGTCGCCCCAACACAGGACCTGACCGCTGGTGCTGGCGATGGCGCAGCTCAAGTACGTGGCCGCCGCGATGTGCGAGACGCCGGCGCCGATGCCGCCCGAGCACACCCCGTTGGCGCAGGCTTTGGCGGGTCCGCAGGCTGCTCCGTCGGCTTGGGTCTTGTGGTCGCAGCCCTTGCCGGGGACACAGCTGTCTTGAGTGCACGTGTTGCCGTCGTCGCAGACCTTGGGCTTGCCGGCCTGGCAGGTGCCGGCAAGGCAGACGTCGCCCTCGGTGCAGGCGTTGCCGTCGTCGCAAGTGATGGCAGTCTGCGGCAATGGGTAGCAGAAGGTGATGCACTGCCAGCCCTGGCAGATGCTCGGTGCCGGGCCGCAGTCGGCGGCGGTGGTGCAGGGGGCGGGCCGCCGTCTTTGGCGGCGACGTCAGGCTTGGTGTCGGCAGCAGCGGCGGCGTCGGCGCCATCGAGCGGCGGCGCGCTGTCGGCGTTCACCGGCGCATCGGCGTCGCCCTGGCCGTCGGACGGATTGGCGTCCTGTGGCGTGATCAGGGTGTCTGCGGCTTGCACATCGGCGACCGTCGTATCGGTAGCGGTAGCGGCGCTCGCAAAGCTGTCAGCCGCCGGCACCGCCTGCGGGCAGCCGGGTAGAGTGCTTGCTACAAGCGCGGCGAGGAGCAAAAGCGCCGAAGTACGGGCGAACATGCGCGGGTCTCCACGTTTGGCACAGGTTGGCCCCTGGCCGCCGCGCGCAGCTTGCTTCGGGGCGGCGGCGGGGTCAATCCAGGCGGGCGCTTTGCCATTTTGCACTTGTGCCCGTTTGCTTTGTGCGTCTGCTTCTGCGTCTACATATGCGCTCCGGGCTCTGTCCGTGTGCCTGTGCGGCCGCGCGTGCTACGCTTGCGCCAGGAGCGCCGATGTCCCGATCTGTCCCCCGCGTTTCTCCCGCCCAGCTCTCACTTTTCGCGGCGGAACCCCCTGCGGCACTGCCCAACCCTGCTCAGGAACTGCCCGACGTCCGCGACGGCCTGACCCGCACCGAGCGGGTGGTCCTGTGGCAACTGCACGAGCTGCAAAAACGCTGGGGCGACCGCCGCGTGCCGACCGCGACGCTCTACGGCTACGTCGTCGACGCCGGCGTCAACATCAGCCCGCGCGAACTCGAGAACCTGCTGGTGCGCTTGGGCGGCACCAACGAAGACCGCCGCGGCCAGCGCGATTGACGGCCCTGCAACGCTTGCGCCGCCAAGCGGTTGCGACTATCTAGCACCCGGCGGTCACGCCGGCCGCCGCCGGAAGACCCGTGCGTTCCCTGTGTCGCTCATCCCATGCCCTGCTCGCTGCCGTGCTCGCTGCGCCCGTTGTCTGCGCGTGCCCGGCCCAAACTCCACCGGCAAGCCAATTCGCAGGCGCGACGGCTGCAGCCGATGCGATCAGTCCCGACTTGGGCGCGGCAACCACGGCGGACGCCGCAACCGTCGACACCTCTGCCCCTGACGCGCCGCCAAGTTCAGACGCCATCAGCGCCAAGGACGTGGCCCTTGCCGACGCTGCACCAGCCGACGGTGCGCCCGTAGGCCCGATCCACGTTTGCGCCGCGACCGCCGGCCTCGGCCTGTACGCCAAACAGCTCGACAACGGCGCCCATGACCAGATCGCTGCGATGGCCGGGACCGGCGACGGTGGTGCAGTCGTCGTCGGCAAGACCGGCAACGGCGCCAGCCAGACCGATCTGTGGGTGGCACGAGCCAGTTCGCTCGGCGCCAAGGTCTGGTCCAAGGCTTTTGGCGGCACGGCTGAAGACGACGGCCGCGCCGTGCTCGCGACTGGTGGCGGCTTTGCGTTGGCCGGCATGACCAAAAGCAAGGGCGCCGGCAGCGCCGACGGCTGGCTTCTGCGCTTGGACGCAGACGGAAAGCTGTTGTGGGACAAGACCTACGGCGCCGCCGGCTTGGACGAGTTCTTCGCGCTTACGCCCGCCAAAGACGGCGGTCTGGTAGCGGCCGGCCTGACCCGTTCGTTTGGCAGCGGACTTCCCGATGGTTGGATTGTGCGCGTCGACGCGGACGGCGGCATCTTGTTCGATCAGCACTACGGCGGCTCGCAGATCGACGAACTTTATGCCATCGCGGCGCTGCCCGACGGGCGCTTTGCCGCAACCGGGAGCCTGTCGTCCAATTCCAACGGCGGATCGGACCTGTGGCTGCTGATTATCGACGCCAAAGGCAAGCAAGAGCTGTCCAAGCCGTTTGGCAAGGTCGACACCGACGACGGCCGCGCCATCGCCGCGCTGCAGGACGGAACGCTGCTGCTGACCGGCACCGCTGGCATCAAAGGCAACCCTGAACTGTGGACGCTGCGCATGGACACCAGCGGCGCCGTGCTCTGGCAACACATCGCCCCTGGCAACCAGGGCGAGGTCGGTCGCGCGGTGGCCGCGCTGCCCGATGGCGGCGCTGTCGTTGTCGGCGAGACCAACTCATCGATTGCGGCCGGCGGGTCGCAGGGTTACGACGGCTGGCTGTTGCGGTACGACAGCTGGGGCAACTTGCTGTGGGAGCAACGCCTCGGCGGTCCCGGCAACGAGTGGCTGACTGGCGTCCTACCCCTGGCAGATGGTGGCTTTTTTGCCGCCGGCCGACTGTTTGACAGTGCCAGCGCGGCCTTCAACGGCTGGCTAGTTCGCCTGGATCCTTGGGGCTATGCGGACTGCGCGAAGCTCGGCGCTTGCAAGAACAAGGTCGCGACCGACTGTGACGACGGCAAGCCTTGCACGACCGACCGCTGTGAAACGGTAGACGGCTGCGCGCACACTGCTCTGCCCGACCAAAGCGTCTGTGGCAAGACCGGGCTGTGCGCCAACGGCACCTGCGTGGGCAACTGATGGCCGCCTCCGACCCGCAAGACGCCACCGTGCCCGACGCGACCGCGGTCGACGGCCTGCCGATGCGCTATTGCCCGGTCTGCGGCACAGCCGTTGGCGCGCGCTTTTGCCCCACCGACGGTACGGCGACCGTGGTCCGACGCGCACTTGCGCCAGGCGACCTCGAGTACCAGCCCGGCCGGGTTGTGGACGGCCGCTACCGCATCGGCCGTCGCTTGGGTCACGGCGGTTTTGGCGCGGTGTACTCCGCGACGCACACGGGCACCGGTCAACCGGTTGCGCTCAAGGTGCTCAATGTCGCCCTTAGCGCCGACAACGCGCCGATCGTCCGGCGCTTCTGGCAAGAGGCCCAGGTTACCGCGCGGCTGCGCCACGCCAACACGGTGCGGGTGTTCGACGTCGGCCAGACCGAAGAAGGCGCCTTCTACCTGACCATGGAGTTGCTCGAGGGCCGGACCTTGCAGCAATACCTGGACGACCTGGGGCCACTGGACGAAGAGGCGGCGGTGCGGCTGGGCGTCGAGGTGCTCAAGAGCCTGCAAGAAGCGCACGCGGCAGGCCTCGTCCACCGCGATCTCAAGCCGGCGAACATCATGCTGTGCGCGGGCGACACGCCGGGGCAGCCGCAGGTCAAGGTCGTTGACTTCGGCATCGCGCGCACGGTTGACTCGTCGCTGACCAAGACAGGCGCGGCGCTCGGCACGCCGGCGTACATGAGTCCCGAGCAGTGCCGCGGCTTGCCCGTCGACGGCCGCAGCGACTTGTACGCGCTCGGCGCGCTGCTGTATCGCTGTGTCGCCGACCGGCCGCCGTTCGTGGACGAAAACCCTCTGACTGTGCTGTTTCAGCACGCAGACACGCCTCCGCCCGACCTGATGACCGTTGCCCCGCAATGCCTGTCGCCCGAGTTTTGCGCGGTGGTGACGCGGGCGCTCGCCAAGGATCCCGGTGGCCGCTACGCCGACGCCAAGGCCATGCGCGACGCGCTGGAGGCCCCGCGCAGTGCACTGTTGCCTTCGGTTGCGCCGACCCGCGCGGGTTCCAGCAGCAAGATCGCCGCGCCGACCGTGCTGCAGGCCCTGCCGGCAGTTGCGGGTCCTGCACCTGGCCCAGTGGCCAGCCTGCCAAGAGCCGCCGCCTTGCACGCGGAACCTGTGCGCAAGTTGCCTGCGTGGCTGGTGCCGGCGGCGACGCTGGGCGCAGTGGCGGTCGCATTAGCGGCCTGGCTGGCGACGCGCGGCGGACCCGAGCCGTCGGCTACGACTACCGCAGCGCACACTCCGCAGCTCCAAGCTGCGCCTGCGCCAGAAGCGACGCCTGCGCCTGCTGCCGTCGCTCTGGTCGCGGCCCGGCCCGTCGTGGAACCTGCGCCCGCGGCTGCTGCTGCCCCTGTTGAGGCGACGCCTGCAGTGGCGAAACCCAAACCACTGCCATCGCCAGCCGCGGAAAAACCTGCAGCTGCGCCGCCAAAGGCTGCCATAACCATCAGGCCAACGCCCAAGGCCAAGCCCGTCGTCGAAGCCGCTGCCCCGGCGCCGCCACCGGCAAAGCCTGCAGTATCTGAACCCGAAAAGCCCAAGCCCAAAGCGCACGACAAGCCGGTGGCCTTGGATTGACAGATAGCGGCGTTCAGAACCGAGCGGCCAAGGTCAGCCCATTGCCGCCCGGCCACGGTGCCACAGCCACCTGCGCCTTGGGCGTAGTCGCCAGCAACACGCCCCCGATGACCCCTGCGACCGCGCCGCCAGCCACCAACGCCCAGCCCGTGTAGATGCGCCCGTTGATGGCGGCCTGTTCGCTGGCGGCCGTCGCGTGATCGATGCCGACGATGCCGCCGTCCTTGACCTGGGCCAGCTTGCCATCCAGCACCGACTGGTCGCCGGCCGCGCCGGCTAGCAGCACACCGCCGCCAATGGCGAGCCCGACCCCGCCAACCAGCAACACCACTGCGCCGGTGCTGCGGGCAGAGCTTGCGCCGGCAGCCGGTGGTTGGGGTTTGGGCACCGCGGGGTCAACGCGCGGCGCAGGCGGTGGCTTGGTGGTTGTCGGGGCCGTCGCTCTTGGCGTCGTCATTGCAGCCTTGCGGGCAGCGCGCACCTCCGCCAGGTGCGCACGCGCCTTCTCGAGTTCGACGTGGTCGGGCGGCGCCTCGTCGACGAATTGCTGGTAGTCGCGCTCCGCCGCCTCCAGTTGGCCGGCCCGCTGTTCGGCTCGCGCGGCGTTGTACAGGTACAACAGCTCGCCGGGCCAGGTGCGAAAGGCCTGGGCGTAGAGCAGGGCGGCGCGGGCAAAATCGCCAGCCAGGTAGGCGTCCAGCGCGCGTTGCGACAGGCCCAGCGCCTCTTGTTGGCGCGCCGGCGGTTCGGCGCGGGCAGGCCGCGCAGGCAGCGACCAGGCCGTCAGCGCCAGCACCGTCAACCAAGCAGAAATCGGAGCAATTCGCATAGAAATCGCGTATTTTTAAGGGGTTTGGTCTTGGTGTCAAGCCTTCGCGACCTCATGAGCCCTCGCCCACCTTGACGCGCCCGACCCGCGAGGCGGACCATCCGCCGCCCCAGCGGCACTGCCCGCGCTTGAGTCACCGATGCCCACTCGCGAATTCGACCTTGTCCTTTGCGGTGCCACCGGCTTTACCGGTGCCCTGGTCGCCCAATACCTCACCCGCCACGAGAGCGTTGGTCGCGACCTGCGCTGGGCGTTGCACGGCCGCAATCGCGCCAAGCTTGAGGCGGTCCGCGCCGAACTGGCCGGCATCGACCCGGCCGCAGCGCAGCTGCCGTTGCTGGTCGGCGACGCCTTGGACCCGGCTGCGATGGCCGAACTCGCGCCGCGCGCCACCGCCATTGCGACCACTGTCGGCCCCTATGCGCGCTATGGGCGGCCACTGGCTGCCGCTTGCGCAAAGGCCGGCACCCATTACTGCGACCTGACCGGCGAAGCGCACTTCGTCCGCGACCTCATCGACCAGCATCACGACACCTGCCGGGCGAGCGGCGCCAAATTGGTGCCCGCCTGTGGCTTTGACTCGATCCCGTCCGACATCGGGGCGTTGGTTGCCATCGATCGCTTCGCGCAGGCCCACGGCCGGGCGCCGACCCGCGTCGACACCTACGTGCGCGTGGTCAAAGGCGGCTTCTCAGGCGGCACCATGGCGAGCCAGCTGTCGATCTCCGAGCTGTCTGCCGATCCCGCGGTGCGCAAGGTCTGGGCCGACCCGCGCAGCCTGTGCGCCGACCGCGGTGCGCCGCGCACCGACGAGGCGGACATCTTTCCGGTCGCAATCGACAAGCGCATCGACAAGTGGACTGGGACCTTTTTGATGGCCCCCTTCAACGGCAAGGTCGTGCGCCGCGGGCTGTCGCTGCGCTATCCGGATGCCGCAGGTCGGCCGCGCTACCGCGAGCAGATGGTGTTCGGCAGCTGGGCGCAAGGGCAGGCGTACACCACTGGCCTATGGAGCATGAACGCCTCGCTGTCGGTCGGCTGGTTCCGCCGCCTGGTGACGCCAATGCTGCCGCAGCCCGGCGAGGGCCCGGTCGAGGCGGCCCGCAAGGCCGGTCGGTTCGTGTTCCAGGTGGTGGCGTCGGACGGCGACGCGCAGGCCGAGGTGTGGGTGCGCGGCGACCAGGATCCGGGTTATGGCTCGACCAGCGGTATGTTGAGCGAGGCGGCGCTGTGCCTCGCCCGCAACGAGCACCCGTGCGAGGGTGGCGTACTGACACCAGCGACCGCGATGGGGCAGGCGCTGGTCAAGCGGCTGCCGCGCGCTGGGGTGACATTTGGCGAGCGTGGCGGGGGGCGTTGACCGCGACGCCGTCCGCCCAATAGGCTGCCGTGCGGGCAGCGCTAAGCTGCCGTCCTGGATCTCGCCATGCGCATCGTCGCCGCTGCCTTTGCCGCGTTTTCCTTCGCGCTCCTGACCCTGCCTGCCCACGCAGGCGAAACCGAAGTCCCCATCGACCTCGGCTTCGGCCCCGCCGGCCACTGGTTCACCGGGCCGTTGGGCGACAACCAGCCGCTCCACTCCGGGCTCAAACTGTCGCTCGCCGCCGTGCTCGACCGCCAGTTCATCCGCGACCACGCCGACCGCGTGCCGCCCAAGTACCGCGCGATGGCCGAGCGCATGGAAGAGGTGCGCTACCGACCCAGCATCTTCATCCCCGACAGCCTGTGGCTTGCGCCGCGGATCAAAGACGTTGGCGCGTATGGCGTGACCTGGCGGCCGATAGGGCTCGCCATCCCGTTGGCAAGGGGCGATTCACGGTTGGATCTCGGCGCCGGATTGCTGCTGACCGCTGCCTACCTGCACGGCAACGCGTCGGTGCTGCCCACCGGGTCGATGGTGTTCCTGCGGCCGGGGCTGGACCTCATGCTGCGCTGGGAAATCCCGGTGTTGCCTGATGCGTTCCTCGTCGCGGTCGGCTGGGCGTCGCAGTTGTATCTGCCGCAGAAGCTGGGTGGCGGCGTGTTGGAACCCGGCGCATTCGACCGCGGGTCCATCTGGCACGTAGGGCAGGTGTTTGTGAGCTTGCACTGGCGGATTCTGTATTCGGTGCAGCTGTAGCCCTGGCGCACCGCTCAGGCTTTCCACCCCGCCAACCACCGCGACGCCAGCGCGTGCCCCACGCTCAAGATTGGCGTCATGGTGTGCGTCGAGCTCGTGCTCGGAAACACGCCGCCATCGCACACGTAGACACCGGGCGCGCCCCAGACCTGTCCGTCTGGCGCACAAACGCCCTGGTCCGCGCTGACTGCCACCCGCGTTCCCCCTTGCTGGTGCGCCGAAATCAAGCCGATGGTCGCCGGCGCAAACGACAAGTTCTCCACAAGCCCCAGGTCGCGCTCGCTTTTGACCACGATGGGCGGCGCACTGGCCACCAGCACCTGCGTCGCCCCGGCTGCGAGGTAGCAGCGCATCGCCGTCCGCACGCCTTCGCGGGCTCGCGTCTTCCACTCGTCGGTCAGCGTGTACTCGATCTTCCGGCCGCCCGACCACGGGTGCACGATCTCACCCACCGGGTCGTCCGGCACCAGCACCAGACAGGCCGCCACCTGCGGCAGCGCCGCCATCGCTTCCTTGCCTGCTACGCCCGCCTGCGTCACCAGCGACCCAAGAATGCCCGGTGTGCCAAAGATGCCTTCGATGCGGTAGCCGTGCAGACCCTTGGCGTCGTCGTTACGCTCAAACGCCGTGACCGCGTAGCTCTGCGGAATGCCGTCGAACGCGTTGACGCGCTCTTTGAACTGCGCCACCACCGCGACTTGCGGCTGCAGCGACAGCCCGCGGCCCAGCCAGCCGTTGCCCAAGCTCGACGCGCGCAGGATCGACACCGTGCCGACCGGCCCCGCTGCCAGCACCACGCGCTTGCAGTGGACCTGGAAGTTGCCGTTCTCTCGGTAGCCTTTGGGGTCGAGCGTTCGCACCAGCAGGGTCTTTTCGGCGCCTTTGCCGTTGACGATTTGCAGCACCCGCGCCCGCACCAGCACCCGCGCCCCGGCCGTCATCGCCTTGGGAATCGCCACCATCCGCGGGTTGCGCTTGGCGCCTGCCGGACAGCCAATGAGACACGTGCCCAAGCCCAGGCACTGTACGCGGTTGTGGTGCATGACCTCGCCGGCAAAGCCCAAGGCCTTGGCACCCTCGCGCAGCAGCTGATTGTTGCGGTTGACCATGTTCTCGGGGATGGGCGACGCCTCCAGGTCTTGCAGCGCTTTGGCCACGAACGGCGCCATCGTCTCGGGTGACCAGTCCGCGAGCCCGTGGACCTTTTGCCAATAGCGCCAGGTCGCCTCGTGGACTGGCACCACGTCGCAGGCGTTGATGACCCCGCCGCCGCCGAGCACCCGCCCGGAGAGCACGGCAATCGTGCGGTCGGCGTTGGTGCGCGAGCCGCGGTCCGCATACAGCTGGTCGTACATGGGCAGGTCGCGCTGCGTCAGGCGCTCAGGGCCGACGTAGTCGCCGCCTTCTTCCAGCACCAACACATCGCGCCCCGCTTCGGCGAGCACCCGGGCCACGGTAGCGCCGCCGCAGCCAGAGCCAACGACGGCGACCTCACAGCGTAGGTCCTGGAGGGCCTGGCCTGGCATGCTGCAGTCGACAATTGCCATGGCTCAGCCTTTGCGCCGGGCCAACGACGGCCCGAGATAGCCAATGCTTGGCCACGCACCCGCCTGGTCGTAGACCGCCATGCCGACAAACCGCGCCAGCGACCACCAGATCTCGCGCCGCGTCGCCTGCGGGGCAACCGCCCATTGATTCCAGTGGGCCAGCCGGCCGGCCTCATCCAGCGCGGAAAACGTGGTCCAGCGCCGCTCGAACAGCAGCGGCCCCAGGTCCACCAGATCCAAGGCCAGCCCTGCGTCGCGTTGGTCGGCCTCGGGCTGGTCAGCCAGGAACCCGTCGAACAGCCCGGCCACGTCGACGTCGGCAGCGCTCCAGGCAAACGGCCCACCCGGCGGAACGTGCGTCTGCGCCACCAGTTGCATGGTGCGGTGCTGGGCAGGCGACAACACTCGCAGGCCAGCCACCGCTGGTGCCGGCTCGCGCACTGCGACCAGACCCAATGCCGCCGCGCCGACCGCGCCACCGGTCAAGAGTCCCGCGCCCAGCAGCCGCCGACGGGTGAACAAGGCCATGCCTAGGCCTGCAGCTTCCAGCCGGTGTTGCTGGCGATCGCAGGCGTGGCAAAGGCACGCAGCAGGTCCTCGCCCGCGGCCGTGCGCTTTTCGAGCTCGACTTTGCGCGCAAGGAGCCGTTCGTCGCGTACCTTGCCGATTTCTTTGGCGGTCGCGATGCCCTTGTCCCACACCGCGGCCAGCGACACCCGCAGCTTGGTGCCGCGGTAGAACTGGCTGCCGTGCCGCCACAGCTGCCCGCCGTCGATTTCGAAGCCCAGTCCGGGCGCGGTCGGCAGGTCCAGCCAGCCCTTGTCGTGGTGCCAGGGCCTTTGCAGCAGACCATCGCGGAACTCCGGGATCCAACCCGGCTCGCTCAGCGGGTATTCAAGCACGGTGTCGTCACGCCACGGCGAGGCCGCAAACAGCGCCAGGTTGATGGCAAAGCCGATGCCGTTGGTCCAGGTGTGCGGCGTGTAGCGCGCGCCGTGACGGGCGACGGCCTGCACGATGCGCCAGGTCTCGCTAATGCCACCGGCAAACACTGCGTCCGGCTGGTACACGTCCAGGCAGCGCTTTTGCAGCATGACCTCGATCTCGGGCAAGCCGTGGTGGTTGAGTTCGGCGCCAGCGATCGGGATGTCGACCTGCTGGCGCAGCTCGGCCATGCCGTCGTAGTCGTCGTTGGCCAGCGGCTCTTCCAGCCACTTGTAGCCCAACTCGCCCGCCCGCCGCGCGAACGCCACCGCCCGCGGCACATCCCAGGTCGGCGCGTCGCCAACGACCGCCACCCGCCAGCCCTGGTTGGCGTCGATCCCCATCTTGAAGTCGCTGCCCATGGCCTGGGCGCACACCTCGATCTGTTCCAGGTCTTCGGCCAATGTAGGTTTGTGAACCCGCAGCTTGGCCGAGGTGAACCCCTCTGCGCGGCGCTTTTCCAGTTCAGCGACGCGGGACTTGCCGTCTTTGACGTCGCCCGTCGAGGCATAAAGCTGCACGCGGCCTGGCTTTCCGCCGAGCAGCTGCCACACCGGAACGCCGCGCGCGCGGCCGACCGCGTCCCAGCACGCGGCCTCCAGCCAGCCCAGGTGCCAGCCGAGGTAGCTCATTTCGCGCAGCCGCTGGCGAATCGACTCCAGGTCGTCGGCGCGCTCACCGAGCAGGTAGGGCCCAAGCAGCGACCCCATGCCCTGGCGCTCTTTGGCCATCGCCGGCCCTGCCGACCAGCCAGCGGCGCCGCACGCAAGGCCAATCCGCACCAGCGTAAAGCGGTTCTCAGATTGCGGAAGGCCGGGGATCCAGCTCGGGTAGAACGGCGCCGGCAACGGCACCGAAACGTGCCACAGGGTCACGTCGTCGATTCGCATGGATCCTCCGCGTCGGGCCGCCCGCGGCAACGGTAGTCCCGGGTGCGGCGGGGGGTCAAGCGCGTTGTCGGCGCTGGGTGGCTTTGGCATTCTCGGGGGGCCGCGGGCTGGGCTACCGCGGGCCGACATGGCCCTGACCGGGTAGGGGCGGACCTCCGTGTCCGCCCGTTGGCAGCACCGAGGGGTTGTTCCGGCCGCCCAGCGGAGATCTCCCGGCGGCTAAAGCCGCGGGCTTACTCAACAAAGCCCCGCAAGCGCGGGGCTGGGTCCTGAGCTTGGGGCGGGGGCCTGGGACCGCGGACGTCCTCGTCCGCCTGCCGGGGACTGGAGAGGACCATTGAAATCAAAAGCAATTGCCGCCTTCTGCATCGCTCTTGGCCTGTCGCCGGCGCCCGCCGGCGCCGACGAACCAAGCGCCGACCCCTGCGCCGCCCTGGCCAAGGCCGAGGCCTGGTCGCGCGCGGCAGTTTGCGTCGCCCAGCGCACTGCCCAAGCACCCAAACTCTGCGGCGACAACGACCACGAGCTGCGCGCCCGCATTTTCGAGCAGGACGGTCGCATTGAGGCCGCCGCCGCCAGCTGGCACAAGGCGGCGATGGTCTGCAAAGATGAGGCGCAGCTGCTGCGGACGCGCAGGAGCAACGCGCTGGCCCAGGTCGAAGCCGCCATTGACCTGTTGCTCACCGGCAAGCGCCAGCCTGCCGCCACGGCGCTGCAGTCCGCGCGGCGCGACTTCGAACTGCAGCAAGACGCGCTGGGCGCATCGGTGCCACGGTCGTTGCAATTCGTCCAGAACCTGGCGATTACCGGCAAGGGCGCCATCGTGCGGCGTTTCGGCGGCGACGTACCCGAGAGCATCGTGGCGGTCCAGCGCACCCCAGACGGCGGCGCTTGGTTGCTAACGCGCGCCGATTTTGGCCCGGTCGGGGGCAAGGTGCGGCTGCGCAAGCTCGACAGCGGCATGCGCGAGCGGCGGTCGCTGACCGTCGGCCAGACCGGTGACGACCGGCCGCTGGCCTTTGACGTCGACCCGACTGGACAGGTCAACGCTGTCGGCACCACCACCGCCAAAGACGGCACGACAACGACCTGGCTGTGCCGGCCGCCGATGTACGCGGGGACGACGACCGTGGTTGCCCTGCCAAGTCTCGACAAACCAGTGGCGGTGGCGCAGGCCGGCAACGACATTTGGGTGGCCGCGGCCGACGGCGCGGGCAAGCCGGTGCTGGCGCTGGTGACGCCAAGTGGCCAGGAGCTTGCCCGCCACGGCCTCGACGTGCGCGGGTTTGCGCGGACCAAGAAGGGCTTGTTGGCCGTGGATGGCGCGGGTCGGCAGATTCCGTTGACGGTCAAGGGGCCAGGTAAGCCGGGCAAGCCGCCCAAAGTGGCGCCGGTGGTGGCCGACGCGAGCCAGTTTGCCGGGCCGGGCGGGCTGTGGCGGGCTAGCGTCGAGCCGGTCGATGAGGCGACGGTGGTGGTTTTGGCGCTCTTGCGGTGAGGTAGGGCGCGTTGGAGCTGTTTGTGGGTGAGCGCCCGGCGCCACCGACCGAGAAGACCTGCTTTGATCATCGAGGCTCTGCTCGCTCGTTCATGGGCGCCAGTGCTTGGCGAAAGCCCGCAATAGATGCGCACTAAATAAACCATTTGACAATCCCGGCTGGCGCGGCTGTTGTCGCCGCTATTCCCTTCGCCGGCCCGCGAGTCCGCGATGGCGTTCGGCTTTTCGGTTCAACCGCTACGTTTTGTCCCCGGCGAGGTGCTGACAGTGCAGGCTGGCCAGGCATTTGAACTCGTCCTCACCGATTTCATAGGGTTGCCGCCGCGCATCGCCTCGCTTGATGCCATGTGGGATCTCGGCGATGGGACATTGGAATCGGGTGCCACCGGCACGGCGCCAACTACCGTCAGCCACGTTTGGTCACCCGGACGCTACACTTTGGGACTTCAGGCCTCACTCAATGGCGAAGTGATCACGATGCAGTGGCAGTTGGAGGCTGCCGCGACGCCCGCGTGGTTTGCGGCCAGCGGTGCGACCTCGCTCGCTTACCTTGCCGCCGCGCAGGCGACGCTCGATCTGGGCGGCAAGGGCGCGCGCCACGCGATCCTGCTGCTGCCGCAGGTGTCGTCCGTTGGTTCAGGTTCGTACTATGGCAACTGGGGCAGCGATAACCAGCCCAATGTGTCGCTCGACGACATCGCCAAGGCGCTCGACAAGGCGGTGCTGCGCTGGCAGTCCGCGTATGCCCATGGTTTTGGGCGCATGCCGATGCCGCCAGATCCCATCGCCCGCGCCGTTTATGCCCACACCGAAAACGATGTTGTGGCCTACGGCACCAACAACGCTTGCATACAGCCAAAGCGACATTGGGTACAGTATTCAACGATGAGGCCCCGCAGGTCCTCTTCCCGGCAGACAAAGCTGAGCCGTCGGATTGGGCGCTTGACGGTGCCGCGTGGGAGTATTTGGCGCAGGAAATCTTGACGGTTGCGTATGACGGCGAGGTCTCACTGGCTGCAGTGTTGAACAGCCCTGAGTTGTCAAGCAAGCTTGTCAAGCTCGGAATGACTTACCCAGAGAAGAAGTTGGTTGAGAAAGTGCATGGCATCGCATCAGGTGCGGCTGGAGGCGGGGCCGGTGCGCCGATTGGCGCCGCTGGCGCGGCGGTTACGTATCCGAGTGGATTAGTCGTAGCGGCAGAGGCTGTTTCAGCGGTTGCCGATCTGCAAGTGCCCGACATGTTCAGTGGCAGCTTCGTTGGCGCAGACACACCATGAAGGTGGTTCATCGTGAACGTCTTGCGTGCGACCGGGGCCATGAGTGCCAGCCTCGGTCGACAATTTCGCCGGCCATAGCTGGCTTCCCGGCGCGAGAATCACGGGGCGCACGTACACACCTTACAGGGCCGAGTGCTTTCGGCTACTTTGCGTCAGTAGGTGCACAAGTTTTTGGTGGTTTCATTGGGTGTGGGTCTATCGCGCCCAGTGTCGATGTGCCAAAGATGGCCAGTGCAGACGGCGCGCCAATGCTGGCTGACGTACCGTCGAGTGATGTGGCCATCGCCGGGGAAACGGTCGTCGACGCTCCCGTGACAAATGCCAAATGGAAACCGTTACGCTGGCCGCCGCTGGGTGTATGGCAGAGGTCAATGCTGGGGCCCAACGGTGCAGTGACTGAGTGGATTGGGTTGTCGGGATCGGATCTCCTGGCCTACGCCCAGGTACCGAATGGGGATGCTGGCAAAGGGCCTGGACTGCTTGGGACTGGGACTTGGTCGGCACAAGGCGAGATGCAGCTGTGGAGTCTAAAGTTGGACATACCCGGCATACTCTACCGCGACAAGTCGTCCGGCGTTGTGCGACTGCCCGCCGACTGGCTGCCCGAAGACCAAAAATTCTCGCGACTTCAACTTGCAATTGGCGCGTGGGTTTTGGCCGAAGGCACAGCCTCTTCAGCGGAGTCGTTTCGGAAGCAGGTTTGGCACACCAAGGTTGGCCAGTATTTTTGCGCCTATGGCGATTTCAGCGTAAGCATCGATCCGCCGCTCCTGATTCGAGAGCCAGGCAAGTCTGCAGGCGGGGCATGCACAATGCGCTTGAGCGGCGTCGTTGACCTCGTACCACAGGCAACGCAGTTTCATGGCTTACAACGCAAGCTCCCGTGTACCATACGGGTCGATCGGAGCTCGGGTTGGATCCGCATCGCGCCCGAGGAGTTTAATGACCACGCTGACGAGCTGTTGGCGGCGCTGGAGGACGAATCGGATTGGCAGGCTTTGTCGCCGGGCGAACAGTTCATTGTGCTACAAGAACTCAACCCGGTTTTGTGGCTGCCCCCTTCCGATGCGCACGTGGCTGTGAACCGGTTCAGTGATTTCTACTACGCCACTACTTTGCCGATGCCGAAGCCCTGAGGTTCTTATTAGTCCCGTCTGCGACTTGAGGAATTCCTGAATGAACGTCGACTTGTTTCACTGCCCGGTCCCTAGGCGCCACTGCCAAGACGGCGCGGCCACTGCAACTGCACCGCGACGCCCACAAAGCATCTCCTTGCAAGCGCAAGCCGCAGACCCGGCCAATCCCATTGGCTGAAAACATATGCCCACCCTCGCCCTCCAAACCCCCACCGGCACCCACGACAGCATCGGCTACGTCGGCCACTCGCTGCTCCGCGCGCTGACCGACCTCGGCCACCAGCCCGGCCTGTTCCCCGCCATCGGCACGCCCTTCGACAACCTGCAGCCCGTGCACCACCGCGCCCTGGTCCGCGCTCGCAACCAGCGCCTGCGCAGCCCCCACCGCGTCGACCGCCTGCTGGTGTAGAATGGCTACACCACAGCGCAGCCCATCCTCGCGCGCTCCCGCGAAGCCATCGTCTACTGGGACTCGGACACCCTGTCCGAACAGGCCGCGCGAACGCTGCGCGGCTACGACCGCGTCTGGGGCGTCAGCACCTTCGTTGCCCAGACCATCGCCAAATCCGGCATTGCCGCTGAAGTGCTGGCCCACGGCGTCTGGCCCGACGAGGTCCCACCTTGGGCACCGCCACCAGACGGCCCAGTGACGTTCCTACATCTCGGCCAGGTCTGTTCCCGCAAGGGCACGGACCTGCTGCTGCGCGCCTTCCACGCGGCCTTTGGTGCCACACAGGCAGATGTGCGCCTGGTCATCAAGTGCTGGCCGGCGCACGCCGATCTCGCTTACCGCTGGATTGCCGAACACGCGCTGCGTGATCGGCGCATTGAGGTCGACTGCCGTGCTGTGCCGCGGACGCAACTCGCCAGCTACTTTCAGAGCGCCCACGCCGTGGTCTTGCCCTCGCGGTGCGAGGCGTTCGGCCTGGTCGGACTGGAGGCGCTGGCACACGGGCGCTGCCTCATCGCCAGCGACTACAGTGGGCCACGCGATTACCTGGCAGACGACTGCATTCGGGTGTCGGCGCAGAAGGCGGTGCCAGCGGAGTTGTATCCAGGCAATGCCGCCGAATGCGAAGTCGCGGACCTTGCCGAGGCGCTGCGGCAGGTGGCGCGCGACCCCGATGCGGCTGTCGAACGTGGGCGCACGGCTCGGACGCGGGTCGTGCGCGATTGGACCTGGGTTGCGGGGCTGACAAGGGCGGGGTTTGGCGCCACTGTACCGACCCAAGCGCCGATGCATGCCTTCGTGGCCGCTGGGTGAGGCGTTGGCCCACGACTTTTCAGTCTACGTCATGACCAATCACGGGCGCCCGGATTTGCTCGCGCGAACTTTGGACTCTTTGCGTCAATCCGACGTCGGCACGGATTTCTCGGTGTTTTCGCACCCGCCCCGCATGGCCTTTCTGGACTTCTTCGTCGCTTGCTTTGAGGCTGTTGGCACGGACCGTCGCTATGTCGTACAAATCGAGGACGATGTCGTCGTCAATCGACACCTGCTGCACAACTTGCGGAACTGGACTGCCCGCCGAGATCCCCAGTTTGGCGTCGGCTACGGATTCGTTTCGCAGGGCGTCGCTGGCGATCGGGGTCGCCAGGCGCGCTCGGCATTGGGCATTTATCGGAGCTGTGAGTTCACGCATGGTAGTTGCCTTGCGCTGGTCCCGGCCGCCGAGGTGCCGGCGCTGTGTGCAGCAATGCGCGCCAGGATGGTGCCGAAAACTCCGCCGCAGTTTGGTGGCGATCTGTTGCTGAGTGGCGCAGTTTGGGACTGGTCGAAGCGGGTGTACCTGCATGAGCCAGCGCTCGCAGAAACCGACATCGGGACCAGCAGTATTCGGTGCCACCCGGTCACGCCCGATCATGCCGCGCAGGACAACTTTCACCCACGGTGGCGGTCGCCTGGTTGCATCGTGCCCGTGCGCAACGCGACCGGCGACTGGCTCATACGGTCTGGCACGATCGATGAGCACCTGATCCTGGCCAACGACGAGTACGGCCTCGATTCGCTCCCGGCCCGGCCGACCGTCGTGGATGCCGGCGCGCACATCGGCACGGTAGCGCGCCGAGTCCTGCGCCTGCGGCCCAACGCAACCGTGGCAGCCGTTGAGATGGACCCGGTGAACGTGGATCTGCTGCGGTCGAACACATGGAGCGTTCGCGACCGCGTGACAGTGGTCGAGGCGGCGCTTGTCGGCAAGCCGCGGGAGCTGCGCGTTGGCTGTTTGCACGGACCCTACAATACCGTGGGCCATTTCGTGGAACAGGCGGGCGCTGCTGGTCGCGGTTCGGTTTTTGACCAACGCCAGAATCGTCCCGCATTGTTGGCGCAGCTCACGCTGGCAGACATCGTAGAACGATGCGGCGACATTGACCTGTTGAAACTGGACATCGAGGGCTGTGAGTTTGACGTTTTGACCAACGCGGGCCGTCGGCTGTTCGGGCGCATCGGCGCGGTTGCAATGGAAGTCCATCCTTGGGCCATGCCAGGCGGTGGTGTGCAAGCCCCTGTCGCGATGCTCCGTGCTTGCTATCAACACGTCGAGATCCAAAAGCATGACCCTGCAAACCTGCGCGAACAGTTCATGATCAGGGCCGCTCATCGCACGCTGTAGCGCGCACAGGCGTCGCGCGCTTGATGCGTGGCCAGTGTTGGCTTGCGGCCACTGTGGTACGGACCGCTGCGGCGCGTTCGCAAGAGCAGTCTGCGGCATGCCAGGCCGCCTTCGCGACCGCTGGCTCTTGTGCCTACCCCGCCCGCCCATGCCGCCAGATGGTCGCCCGAAACCACCCGGCCTCGCGGTCATCGACCAACTCAATGTGCGGCCATGCGGCAACGGCTCGCGCCACGCCGGAACCCAAACCGCGGTACGGCAGCACACCTTTGGCGGCGAACGAGGTCAGCACGGGATTGCGTATGTTGGTGTTGCCGGCCAGGATCTTGGGCACTGTCAGGTTGTTGGGCAAGTTGCCCGGACTCGACAGCACCAGCTTGTCGTCGTCGATGACCAACCGCACCGGCGCGCTGACCAGGTAGTCGCGGTGCAGTAGCGCATTGACCAACAGCTCCTCAAACACGATGCGCGGGACCTCGGGGACACCAGTCGAGTTCACGCTCTGGCCGGCTTGCACGCGCCGGAGGTTGCGCATCGCAAACGCAAAGGCGTCGTCGTAGACCTGCCGTAGAGCTCCCTCGCAGTCGAGCGAATCACCGTACTCGTCCTCACCGGTAAAGCCACCCATGGTGGTCACGGCGCGGACGATGCACAACGGCTCAGTACGTGGCTGAAACTCAACTGCAATGCGCACCCTGACCAGTTCGGCCCAAGCCTGTGCGCCTGCGCCAAACCCTGAGCCCGACCCTGACCATGACCCTGCACCTGAGTCTGTCCCTGTCTTCGTGCTCCTGCCGCAGCCCCCGAATTGTCGCCCCAAAGCCCCCGCGCTATCCTGCGCGCCCGCACCGGCCCCCGCCGGCCAAGGCCCGCACCATGCCCGACGACGCCAAGCTGCCGCCGCCCGCCCTGCCGTACGTGGGCAAAAGCCCCGAACGCACCGACGGCGCCGCCAAAGTTACCGGCCAGACCCGCTACGTCGACGACCTGCCGTTCGACGGCTGGTACGGCGCCACCGTGCGCACGCCCATCGCCCGCGGCCGCGTCACCGCGGTTCGCTTCGGCGAAGGCCCGGACTGGCGCCAGTTCGTCATCGTCACCGCCAAAGACATCCCGGCGGCGGTGCGCAGCGTCCACGCGCCCGACACCTCTCACGGTCCAGGCGGCGATGCGGCCGCCGACACCGTGGATCTCGGCATCGTCCAGCTTATCGCCCGCGACCAGCCGTATCTGGTGCGCGATGTGTTCCGCCACAAGCACGAGCCGGTGGTGTTGCTGGCGCACCCCGACCGCGAAGTCGTGCAGTGGGCCGCCAGGTGTGTGACCGTGGTGTGCGAGCCGCTGCCGGCGATTTTCGACCACCGTGTCGACCCGGCCGCCGACCAGGTGCAACACGGCGTCGACAACGTGCTCAAGGCCATCACCTTGCGCAAAGGCGCTGGGGAGGACGACGCGACTCTGCAAGCCGTGTTCGACGCGGCTCCGGTCGTGGTTACTGGCGAATACGACACCGGTGCGCAAGAGCAGGCCTATATCGAGCCGCAAGGGGTCATCGCCCAGGCCTGGCTCGACCCGCATGACGAGGCCCACGGCGGCTGGCCCAAGCGGCCGTTCCGGGTGCGCGTTGAGGGCTCGCTGCAGTGCCCGTACTACGTCCACACCGCCATCAAGCACTTGACCAACCTGCCCGACCACGCGGTGCAAATCGTGCAGACGGCGACCGGCGGCGGCTTTGGCGGCAAAGAAGACTACCCGTCGATCATCGCCGGGCACGCCGTGCTGCTCGCGATGAAAGCGCGCCGGCCGGTCAAGATCATCTACGACCGCGTCGAAGACATGCAGGCGACCACCAAGCGCCACCCGTGCACGGTGTGGCTGCGCACGGCGCTCGACAACGACGGCAAACTGCTGGCCTTCGACGCCCGCGTGCGCATGGACGGCGGTGCCTACGTGACGCTATCGCCGGTTGTGCTTTCGCGCGGCACCATCCACGCCGCGGGGCCGTACGTCATCCCGCACGTGCGGGTGTCGTCGCAGGCAATGCTGACCAATACCCCGCCCAACGGCGCCTTTCGCGGCTTCGGCGCGCCACAGACCATCTTCGCGATGGAGCGGCACCTGGACGTCTGCGCCGACCGCTTGGGCTTGGACCCGGCGGAGTTGCGTCGCCGCAACCTGGTGCGCCCGGGCGGCATCCTGGCCACCGGCCAACGCATCGACGAACCCGTTGACCTGCACCGCTGGCTCGACCGCGCCGGGCAGGCCATCGGGTGGGACGCCAAGCGCAAGGACTACAAGGCCTTCAACGCCGATCAGGCGAGTCGCGGCTTGCCTTTGCGGCGCGGCATTGGCCTCGCCACCTTCATGCACGGCTGCGGCTTTACCGGTTCGGGCGAGGTCAACCTCGCCAGCAAATGCCTGGTCCGCGTGGCGCCCGACGGCATCGTCGAGGTCTGCACCGCCAACACCGAAATCGGTCAGGGCGCCATCACCATCTTCTCGCAGGTCGCCGCCGACGCGCTGGGGCTGACGCTGGACGACATTCGGGTGGTCCAGCCCGACACCGATCAGGTACCGAACTCGGGTCCGACGGTGGCTTCGCGCACCGCGATGGTGGTCGGCCATCTGGTCGCCAAGGCCTGCGACGACCTGGTCACCAACTTGGAAAAGGCCAACCTGCTGGCGAACGCGTCCCGCCGCGCTGCCGCTGTCGTGGCGCCCTCGCGGCAGGCCAGCGGTCGCGGTGCCGCTTATCAGCCTGACGACTTGCGCGCTGCTCTACGCACGGCCGGGCAGGGCGAGAAGGCCAGCCGCGAGGGCTGGAGCCAGTACGAGCCGCCACCCGGCGTGGTGTGGGACGATAGCTCTTACAAAGGCGTCGCCTACGGCACCTACGGCTGGGCCGTCTACATCGCCGATCTGCAAGTGGATACCACCACCATGCAAGTCGAGGTCCGCGATTTCGTGGCGCTGCAAGAGATCGGCCGCGTGCTGCACCCCATCTTGGCCACGGGGCAGATTGCGGGCGGCGTGGTCCAGGGCTTGGGCTGGGCGTTGCTCGAAGAGGTTGTGCTCGACGCCCAAGGCGGTATGCGCAATGCCAACCTGACCAGCTACGTGTTGCCGACTATGGCCGATGTGCCGACGATTCGCGTGCTATTCGAAGAGACACCCTATGGCTGGGGGCCATACGGCGCCAAGGGCATCGGCGAACTGCCGATGGACGGCCCTGGCCCAGCGGTCGCCAATGCGCTGGCTATGGCGCTCGGTTGCTCGGTGCCGGCGATTCCGGCTACCCCGGAGCGGCTTTTGCGTTGGGCGGCGGCCCGTGCGTAGGACCACTCAGAGCGGAGCATTGCGTTGAGGTTCGCGCGACTGGACCACCACCAGGTCTCCACGCTGGCGGCGCGCTATCCGCTGGCCTCGGCGGCCGTTGTCGGGGCCCTGTACTTTGCCACCGGCAAAATCTCCGCGCTGCTCGCCATCCCGCCAGGTTACGCCACTGCGGTGTGGCCACCCGCCGGTTTGGCGCTGGCCGCGGCGCTGCTGTGTGGGCCGCGCGTTGCGTTGGGCGTCGTCGCCGGTTCGATGCTGGGCAACGCCCTGACAGCGGTTGGCAGCGGCAGTCAAATGCCGATCGCTCCAGCACTCGCCATGACCGCGACCATGGGCATCGGGGCGTGGTTGCAAGCCGTTGTCGGTGCGCGGTTGCTGCTGCGGCGCATGCCAGCCGACCTGTCGTTGGTCCACGAGCGCGACATCGCCTCTTTCATGCTGGTCGGCGGGCCGCTGAGTTGCCTCATCAGCGCCACCATTGGCGTGACGGCGCTGGTCGCGGCCGGCACAACTCCGCTGGCAGAGTTCGCCTTCTCGTGGTGGACCTGGTGGGTTGGTGACACCATTGGCGTGCTGATTTTCGCGCCGCTGTTGCTGATTATCTTGGGCGGCGAGGTGCCGACATGGAGACGCCGACGCACCGTTGTTGCGCTGCCGCTGGCATTTGGCTTTGCAATCGTCACCGTGCTGTTCGTGCAGGTGTCGATGTGGGAAAGCGCGCGGCTGGGCGTAGACTTCGATCGGCGCGCCGCGGCGTTAGGCCACGTATTGAGTGAGCGCTTCACCCAAAACGGCGAGGTTGCGCAGGCAGTAGTCGGACTGTTCCACACCGCCACTGAGGTTTCGCGCGCGGATTTCGATGCGTTCGCCGGTCAACTGATGGTGCGCCACCCGGAAATTCAGGCGCTGTCGTTCGTATCGGTAGTGGACGACGCCGAGCGTGTGGCCTATGAGGCTCGGATTCGTGCCCAGGGCCACCCGCAATTCAGTATTACCGAGGAGGGCCCGAATGCCGAGCTGCGCCCGGCAGGCAGGCGCCCGCACTACACGCCCGTCACGTACCTGCAACCCAGGGCGACCAACGCTGAAGCGTTCGGCTACGACCTGTCGAGCGAACCCAGTCGCAAGGCAACACTGCAGCGGGCCGGCGACAGTGGTGAAATTCAGGCGACGCCACCCCTGCGCTTGGTGCAGCAGCCGCGCGGCGAACTTGGCTTCTTGCTGGTGGCTCCGGTCTTCCAAAAAGGACCACGGCCGACGACGTCGGTCCAGCGGCAGAGCCGGCTGCGTGGCTACGTCACCGTCGTGTTCTTAGCCCAAGGCGCGGTCGAGTCCAAGCTGGCCGGATTTGATACGGCTGACGTGACGCTGTGCATCGTCGACAAAACCGGCGATCGGCCGCCTCAGGTGCTTTTTGCCGGTTTTGGCGCCTACCCGCGGCAATGCTCGCTGGCTCAGAGTCCAGCGGGCGACCGGTCGACATGGTCCACGACCTTTGAAGCAGCCGGCCGCACGCTGCGCGCGGAGTTCGCCCCAAGCGCCGCCTACGCTCGCCATCGGCGCAGCTGGCAGCCCTGGGTCGTGCTCGCGCTCGGGTTGTTCTTCGTGGCCCTACTGGGCGCGATGCTGTTGACCCTAACCGGCCGCGAGAATCAGCTCGCCACGGCGGGGCGCAAATCCAAACCCGAGCGCCCATTCTTTTTTAGGTTTGTAATTTCAAGCCATTGGCTAGCGGCCTTGGCGGCGCATCGACCGCCTGGCGGAAACTTTCATCCCAGGTATCCGACGCCCATGCACAACGCAG